>CAIYOV010000204.1 GCA_903927935.1 uncultured Bacteroidota bacterium
AATTATAATTTCTCCATTAATTCTTCTCCCAGCATTTAATCTAAATTCAAAAATACCATTGTTGGGGTTAGGAAAAATCTGAATGAAAGAGTTTAGTTCTGCACTAAAATCGCGAATGCTTGTTGACGGGCGGCAAAGAGCACCTGAATCTATCACATCTATAGAAGCATGAAAAGGGTTCTGAGGCTGGCTTTGAATTAAAGCTAAATCAATAGTTGTATCTCCATCAAAAATTGGAGGAAAAGGAAAACCGTGCAAAGTCATAGTTCCGTAGAATGTAAGCGGATAGTTGCCTGTAGGGTCATTTGTAGTCCCTGTAATAACTGCACATGCGTTCTGTCCGCCTTTTAAATGCCCTGAATATGGATTTAAAGATAAAAAAAGTCCATGTGGCAAACCACCAACAGAATCAAACACGACTGAATCCACGGTAAGAATAAATGAAATGGGAGCACCGAACTGTTGAAGATCAATACTTGTTGGAATTTTAATTTGAAGAGTTTGTGAATACAGAACACCCCGTTCTACACAGGGTAAACTATCTGGACGGGGATTAAAAAAAGCTGTGTTGGTAGAGTCAATTGTACAAGTAACACCAGCAAAAATTGTTTGAACGCAAAACAAAAACAGGACGAAAAGAAAGTAGAATTTTTTCATGTATATTTTTTATTTGTGGTGAAAATAAAAAACTATATCACTTCAAATTGCCCACCATTGTTTGGGGGTCCACCCACTCATCAAATTGTTCGGCAGTTAAATATCCTAAATCAACTGCTGTTTGCTTTAGTGTTTTTCCGGTTTTGTGTGCGGTTTGTGCAATTTCAGCCGCTTTGTAATAACCGATTTTTGTGTTGAGAGCGGTCACTAACATCAGCGAATTGTTCAGATTATTTTTGATATTTTCTTCAATCGGTTTTATTCCCACGGCACACTTATCATTGAAAGAAACACAAACATCGCCAATCAATCTTGCGGAATGAAGGAAATTGTAAATCATCACCGGCTTAAAAACATTCAGTTCAAAATGACCGGTTGCTCCGCCAATGTTAATTGCAACATCATTCCCCAGAACCTGTGCTGCTACCATGGTCATAGCTTCACATTGCGTAGGATTTACTTTGCCCGGCATAATAGAAGAACCGGGTTCGTTGTCAGGAATATAAAGTTCTCCAATGCCACAGCGAGGGCCGGACGAAAGCAATCGAATATCATTCGCGATCTTCATCATAGAACAGGCAACCGTTTTCAATGCTCCGTGTGCTTCCACAATTGCGTCATGTGCCGCTAATGCTTCAAACTTGTTTTCAGCCGTAACAAAAGGAAGACCGGTAAGTGTGGCTATATGCTTGGCAACACTCACATCATAATTAGGTGGTGTGTTGATACCGGTTCCTACGGCTGTACCTCCAAGAGCCAGTTCCGATAAATGGGAAAGAGAATTTTCAATTGCTTTTATTCCATGACTGAGTTGCGAAACATAACCTGAAATTTCTTGCCCAAGAGTTAGGGGAGTGGCATCCATTAAATGCGTTCTTCCGATCTTCACTATGCCCATAAATTCCTTTGATTTTGCGGCCAGTGTATCGCGTAGTTTTTTAATTCCTGGCAAGGTTACTTCGGCTAATATTTTGTAGGCAGCAATGTGCATAGCTGTAGGAAAGGTATCGTTCGATGATTGCGATTTATTTACGTCATCGTTAGGATTCAATTGTTTTTTTTCGTCCAGCAGATTGCCTCCAAGCAAAACATGCGCGCGATAAGCCACCACTTCATTTACGTTCATGTTACTTTGCGTACCTGAACCGGTTTGCCAAACCACTAATGGGAACTGGTCATCAAGTTTACCTTCGAGAATTTCGTCACATACCTTACCAATAATTTCTGCTTTCGCTTTATCAAGCACACCCGCATCAAGATTGGTGAGTGCAGCAGCTTTCTTTAAATATGCAAAGGCACGGATAATCTCCTTTGGCATTTTGTTGATATCCTGTGCTATTTGAAAATTTTCGATTGACCGCTGTGTTTGCGCGCCCCAATATACGTTTGCGGGAACTTCTACAATCCCCATCGTATCTTTTTCTTTTCTGAATTCCATTGTATAGAAATTAAATGATTAGAAATTATTTACCTGCAAATTTTGCTTTTCTCTTTTCAAGAAATGCGGCAGTTCCTTCAGCAAAATCTTCAGTGGCAACACACTTGCCAAACAAATCTATTTCTGTATCGAAACCGTCAATACCTGATTTAAAGTGGGCGTAAACACTTTGGATTACCTGCGCAATTGCAAAGGGTGCCATAGAAGTAATTTTCTGAAGCATAGCTTTACAGGTATCTATCAATTCAACTGTTTGAACTACATCATTTACCAGTCCTAATTTTTCGGCACAGGTAGCATCAATGGTTTCACCTGTCATCAAAAGTTCCAGTGCTTTTCCTTTCCCGATCAACTGAGTCATGCGTTGCGTTCCCCCGTAACCCGGAATAATTCCCAACTTCACTTCCGGCTGGCCGAATTTGGCGTTTTCGCTTGCAATGCGAATGTGACAAGCCATCGCTAACTCGCAACCGCCACCGAGTGCGAATCCGTTTACTGCAGCAATAATGGGCTTGCCGCTCATTTCTATTTTATCGAATACGTCATGCCCTTTGCGCGCGAGCGCTTTGCCTTGTTCTTCACTCATTCCTTTAAATTCCGAAATGTCAGCTCCAGCAACAAATGCCTTAGGGCCTTTACCGGTAATAATGACTCCTTTAATTTCGGGATTGCTGTAAATTTCATCCAACACTTCATTCAATTCTGTAACTACAGTTTTGTTAAGTGCATTCAGTTTGTCTTCGCGGTTAATAGTGATAAGTAATATTCCTTCTGTGAGTTCGGTGAGAATTGTAGAGAATTCTTTCATACAGTTTTTAATTGCGGGTGCAAATGTAAGGACAGGTTTGAGACGACAAAATGAAGATTATCATTTGAAATTTCAATTAGAAATTCCTATGCGTTTTAACCCAGCCTTTAATGTACTCGGCAATTTGTGATGTAGGGGTGCCAGGAGGAAAAAGTTCTCCGCAACCGATGGCACGGAGGGTTTGCATATCGTCATCAGGAATGATTCCCCCGCCTGTTAGAAGAACATCGTTCATTCCTTTTTCTTTCATTAGGTTAAGTACTTTGGGGAAAACCGTATTGTGCGCGCCACTCAAAATGCTTATACCGATGGCATCTACATCTTCCTGTAAAGCAGAGTTTACTACCATTTCGGGTGTTTGTCGAAGGCCAGTGTAAATTACTTCCATGCCTGCATCACGTAATGCCGATGCAATCACTTTTGCCCCGCGGTCGTGACCATCAAGCCCCACCTTTGCCACTAAAATTCTGATTGGTCTTTTCATAATAATTAGGTCAAAAATAAAAATGCGGAATGAACTTTTGTTTCATTCCGCATTCTGAAGTTATAATTTCCATTGTTAATAGTCATCATCAAATCCTCCACCACCTCTTTTGCCGCCAAAATCATCATCGTCATCATCTTCACCAAAATCATCAAACTCTTCAAAATCCTCATCATCGTACTCATCTTGCTTTGAAGCTTTACGACCTTTGCCGGAAGATTTCTTTTCAATAATGTCGTCAAATTCTTCAAGGTCTTTCATAGATTTTAAATCATCTACCGAAGGCTCATCTTCGGTTTCTTCATCCGCTACTACAGTTTCATAATCATCTTTCACCTCTACATCGTCATCCTCATCATCGTCATCTTCTATTTTTTTCTTAGAGGGTTTTGCTGAGTTTTTGGTATTGGTTGCAGCTTTTTTAGCAGCAGGTTTTTTCAATTTTTTTTCATCCTCTTTCTTTTTCTTAATCGCCATAGGTTTCGATTTTTAACGGTTAAAGGTTTTGTATAGTAAATTTAATAGCAGCAAATGTTGTAAGAATTTTTCTTACGAGAAAATATTTTTTGAGTGCCGAAAGTTAAAACAGAATTTACAAGGAATCAAAATAGTCGAAAGATTTTTTTAAGCGAACAACAGATTTTTCTTTCCCTAACAAATTCATCATATCAAATACGGGCGGACCTTGCATGGTTCCAGCCAATGCCAAACGCAATACCGGCATTATTTCTCCAACCTTTATGGAGTTTGCTGTGGCAAAATCTTTTACCGATTTTTCAATTTCTATTGTTCTGAAATCCGTAACCAAATTTACCGCTTCCATCACCGAATCGAACCGCACACGATTCTCTTTACTGTATTTCTTTTTAATTGTTTCAGTATCGTAAACTTTTATGTCCTCAAAGAAGTAATAACCCATTTCAAGCAGGTCGTTAATAAATGTGGCCCGCTCTTTCATCAGGCGGCAAAATTCTTTCGCATAATCGAAATTGAATTCATATCCTTTGGCAACAATCTGATCTTTTATAATGTTAGCTAATTCTTCATCGGCTTTGGCTTTCAGATATTGATGGTTGAACCATTTTGCTTTCTCATAATCATACCTCGCCCCGGCTTTATGCACTTTTCCTAAACTAAAGAGTTGAATCATTTCGTCCAAGCCCAACACCTCTCTGTTATCACCAGGGTTCCATCCGAGCAGCACTAAGAAATTCATAAACGCTTCCGGAAAAAATCCTTTCTCCCTGTAGCCTTCATTAATTTCTCCCGTTTCCGGACTCTTCCAATTGATAGCATAGAAAGGAAACCCTAACCGGTCACCATCGCGCTTGCTTAGCTTTCCATTCCCATCGGGTTTCAGAAGCAAAGGTAAGTGAGCAAACTTCGGCATCACATCTTCAATTCCAAGCGCACGATACAGCAGCACATGTAAAGGAGCAGAACTTAACCATTCTTCGCCACGGATAACGTGGGTTATCTGCATCATGTAATCATCACTTACGTTTGCTAAATGGTAAGTAGGCATTCCATCACTTTTCAATAAAACTGCATCACTCAACTGGGCTGTATTGAACACCACCCACTCACGTATTTCATCATAAAATTTCACTTCTTCATTACGAGGCATTTTAAAACGGATTACATAATGTTCCCCGCTCGCTAATCGTTTCTCCACTTCATCTTGCGGAAGAGAAAGCGAGTTTTTCATATACTGGCGTGTAATAGAATTATAAGAAGGGCTTGGATTTCCCTGTGCCTGCAAATCGGTGCGCATTTTTTCAATTTCTTCTTCGGTGTCAAACGCATAATAAGCATGGCCGCTTGCTAAAAGTTTATCGGCATACTCGCGATATAAATGTTTGCGTTCACTCTGACGGTAAGGCGCGTGAGGGCCGTCACCAAAACCAACTCCTTCATTTGGTTCAATACCACACCACTTCAATGCAATGATGATAAATTCTTCAGCACCCAGAACAAACCGGTTCTGATCAGTATCTTCTACCCGCAAAATAAAATCGCCTCCCAATTGTTTTGCCAACAAATAATTATACAAGGCTGTGCGAATTCCCCCCGGATGTAACGGACCGGTTGGCGATGGTGCAAATCGAACTCTGACTCTTCTACTCATAAATCTCTATGTATGGTGGCGAAAATAGTTTTTGTAAGTAAATAGTGCATAGCGAATGGTGATTAGTAAATGAGTTTTACTTTTTTCGTTAAATGTTAGATGCTTTGCTTTTTACCAAAACTCCATCGCTGCTCACCGCAGTTTATCGAGAGTGTTTGTGGAAGGTAAATACAAATGAGAAAATCATCTATTTAACTTTTGATGACGGACCAATTCCTGAAATAACTCCGTTTGTTTTAGATGAATTGAAAAAATGGAACGCCCACGCCACTTTCTTTTGTATTGGAAAAAATATTGAAACCAATCCGGAAATTTTTCAAAGAATAGAAAATGAAGGTCACAACATAGGCAATCATACTTACGATCATTTGAACGGATGGAACAATAAAGACGAGGAATATTTTGAAAATGTTGAAAAATGTCAATCTGTATTAACTTCCAATTGCCAATTGCCAATTGTTAACTTTCTTTTTCGCCCTCCTTATGGTAAATTAAAACCATCTCAATATTCAAACCTCAAATCGCGATACAAACTCGTAATGTGGGATGTGTTGAGTTTTGATTTTGATTTAAAGATTTCAGAAGAAAAAGTTTTAAAAAATGTTTTGGAAAATGCAGAAGCCGGTTCCATTGTTGTAATGCACGATAGTTTAAAAGCAAAAACAAAAGTTGAATTTGCATTGCCAAAGGTTTTGGAACATTTTACCGCTAAAGGATTTAAGTTTGAAAAGTTATGAGTTTGATTGATACACACTGCCATCTTTATCTCGAAGACTTTGAAAACGATTTGGATGAATTGCTTCAACGTGCTCGACATCATGGTGTAGGGAAAATTTTCCTTCCGGCTATTGATTCAGAAACTCATACGCGAGTTTTGAATCTTTGTCAACTTTCAACTGACCAATGTCAACTTCTTCCCATGATGGGTTTACATCCTTGCAGTGTAAAAGAAAATTTTGAAGACGAATTGAAAATTGTCGAGCAACATCTAAATAGCAGAACTAAGTTTTACGCCTTAGGCGAAATCGGTTTAGACTATCACTGGGATTTAAGTTTTAAAGAACAGCAACTCAATGCCTTTGCCAAGCAAATTGAGATGGCAATTGAAAGAAATCTTCCGATTGTTATTCATAGCCGCAAGTCGACACAAGATTGCATTGAAGTGGTGAAAAAATTTGACGGCAGGGTAAAAGGAATTTTTCACTGCTTTGGAGGAACAGTTGAAGAAGCTAAGCAAATAACAGAACTAGGGTTTTATCTAGGAATTGGTGGCGTGGCTACATATAAGAATTCGGGATTGAAAGAGGTTTTGCAACAGTTGAGTTTAGAAAATCTTGTCCTCGAAACCGATGCTCCGTACTTAACACCCGTTCCTCACCGAGGAAAACGAAACGAACCTGCATACATAAAATTAGTTTGCGAAGCTGTTGCTGCAGCTACTGGCAAAAGCTATGACGAGGTTGCAGAAATTACTTCGCTCAATGCAGTCCGCGTATTTCAAATGAATTCATAGATTCGCGTCCCCGATTTAGAGAGGTGTCCGAGTGGTTGAAGGAGCACGCCTGGAAAGTGTGTAAACGTGAAAGCGTTTCGAGGGTTCGAATCCCTTCCTCTCTGCAGTAGTTTTGGAAAGATGCCAGAGTGGTTGAATGGAACAGTCTCGAAAACTGTCTTAGTCGCAAGGCTAACGAGGGTTCGAATCCCTCTCTTTCCGCTCTACAATTAAAGAGAACCATTGAGGTAGTGTTCTCTTTTTTTATTTTCATTGTTCAAACCAGCTCCAACATGCATCACAACGAACAGCATTTCGAAAGCCCCGATTTTGTAAAAGATATTGTAATAGGAATGGCCGATGGGCTAACCGTTCCGTTTGCGTTGGCAGCCGGATTGAGTGGTGCGGTTGACTCTGCCGGAATTGTAATTACCGCAGGTCTGGCAGAAATTGCTGCCGGAAGTATTGCTATGGGGCTTGGCGGATACTTAGCTGGCAGAACCGAGCTAGACCATTATGACCTGGAATTGGCGCGCGAGTACTACGAAATAGAAGCTTTCCCTGAAAAAGAAAAGATGGAAGTGCGTGAAGTATTAGAAACTTATGGTGTAAGTGAAACCTCCAGCAAACTTATTGTCGATGAAATGGCAAAAGACAAAGAGAAGTGGGTAAATTTTATGATGCGCTTTGAACTGGGTTTAGAAAAACCCGATGAAAAACGCGCAGCAAAAAGCGCTTTTAACATCGGTGCCGCATACATAG
>CAIYOV010000205.1 GCA_903927935.1 uncultured Bacteroidota bacterium
CGAACCATGCAGAGTTTAATTTTAAGAAGCAGGAACCGAAACCGTTAAGTACTGAACACTTCCGCGAAGCACCAGCACCGGAACAAATTCCTCCATCAAATAAGTCTTCTTCACTTTGCAAAAAATATCAGCACTCATTACAAAACTCTTTCTATCCGCAGCCCATTTCATTTTAGTAATACTTACAAAACCGGTTCCGGGCACGAAATTATACTTTTGGTTATTGTACTCGTAAGTTACCTTCTCAACGTTCACATCACCCAGCGCAGCATCTCGCATAGTATAATCAATCTGAATCTTGGTCGGGTAAACTTGTCCGGCATTATCGCGTACATCATTTCCCGAAAAAGTGATCGAAGCAGTTCTCGAATTATTAATCAGTTGAGCGCTATAATTATTCAAGGCCTTTACCTCAAACGGAGCGGTATCAACAGTCAATGCAAAACTCGGGAAATTTTTTCTGGCAGATGTTTTAGCTGCGCTGTTACCGGTAAACGATTCGCTTAGCAATAATACAGCAGCGAGCAGCGCTAGGGTACTTATCTTTTTCATGTTCTTTGGTTTTGGGTTTTACACTTTGCTTACGATACCTTTTCCAAAAGGTTTCACTTGTCGTCAACAAGTGTTTCTGTGTAATTTCTCTTATAAAGGCAATCTTCTATTTTCGTCTCACCAGCCGGGGCCTTGGCAATAGCAGGTCAACAACTATGAAACAATCCTTCGCATTAATTACTTTGCTCTTCTCTCTGGTTTCCGTTTCTCATTCACAAAACACCGCCTACTGGCAACAGCAAACCGATTATAAAATAGAAGTAACACTCAACGACACCCTGCATGAGTTAAACGGCTTCATCACTATCGATTACAAAAACAACTCTCCCGAAACTCTCAGCTACATTTACTTCCACCTATGGCCTAATGCCTATAAAGACCTGTCATCTCCTTTCGCCAAACAGTTGCTGGAAAATGGAAAGACAGATTTCTACTTCAGCAAACCACATCAGCGGGGCTATATTGATAAACTTGATTTTAAAGCCAATGCAGAAGTGTGCAAAGCAGAATATGATTCATTCACTACTGAAATCTGCAAGGTAATGCTGAACAATCCGTTAAAGACTGGTGAAAGCATTCGCATCTCCACTCCTTTTCATGTAAAGCTTCCCGAATCTTTTTCACGCATGGGGCATAAAGGGCAGAGTTATCAAATTACGCAGTGGTATCCCAAACCCGCAGTGTTCGATAAATACGGCTGGCATCCAATCCCTTATTTAGATCAGGGAGAATTTTACAGCGAGTATGGTTCGTTTGAGGTAAGCATCACACTTCCCCAAAATTATGTAGTAGGTGCCACCGGTGACCTGCAAAATGCCGAAGAAATAAAATGGCTCGATTCAATTTCTGAAGCAACAAAAAAAATAGATGCCTACGATAACAGCATGAACTTCCCTGCTTCATCAAAGGAAACAAAAACACTTCACTACACTCAAACCAACATTCACGATTTCGGATGGTTTGCTGATAAGCGTTATCATGTTTTAAAAGGAGAGGTGGAATTGCCTTATTCAAAAAAGAAAGTAACCACCTGGAGTTTGTTTACGAACAATCAGGCAAATCTTTGGAACAAAGCACCGGAGTATCTGCACGATGCCATTTTTTATTACAGCAAATGGATTGGTGAATATCCTTATGCGCAGGTTACTGCGGTTGATGGCGCGCTGAGTGCCGGTGGCGGCATGGAGTATCCTAACGTTACGGTAATTGGTCAGGAACGTAGCGCGTTTTCGCTCGATGAAGTAATTACACATGAGGTAGGTCACAATTGGTTTTACGGAATACTCGGCAACAACGAACGTGACCACGCCTGGATGGACGAAGGTGTCAACTCTTATTATGAGTACCGGTATGTGCGTACCAAATACCCAGAACAAAAACTGATTGGCAAATTTCCCGAAGGCATTGCCAAATCGTTTGACCTTACGCAATACAAACACAAATACTTAATGGATTTGGGCTATCAGTTTATGGCGCGCGAAAACCGTGATGAACTATTGGAACAGACCGCCTCCAAGTTCACTGATTTTAATTATGGAGTTTGTGTTTACGGTAAGAGCATGCTCATTTTCAATTACCTCGAAGCTTACCTCGGCACAGAGATATTTGATGCGGTGATGAAAAAATATTTTGTGCAGTGGCAATACAAACATCCACAACCTGAAGACATCCGCAAAGTCTTTGAAACCGAAACAGTAAAAGACGTGGCTTGGTTTTTCGATGATTTGATAAAGACTAAAAAGAAGATTGATTATAAACTCGCAAGCCGGAAAACAGAAGCCGGAAGTAATACAAATTCGTTTATCTTGAAAAACAAAGGTGATATAATCTCACCGGTCTCTATTTCCGTATTGCAAAAAGATTCGCTACTGAGAACTGTTTGGATAGAAGGCTTTGCCGGAAAAAAAGATATTGAAATAAATACCGAAGGCGGTGACAGAGTTCAAATTGATCCGCTTTTGCAAATTCCTGAAATAAACCGCAAAAACAATACTTACAAATTATACAAACTTGCCCATCGGTTTGAGAAACTGCGTTTTCAGTTTCTCGGTTCGGTAGAAAACCAAAATCGCACACAGGTATACTGGTCTCCATATTTCGGATGGAACAACTACGATAAGTTTCAAGTGGGTCTGGCACTGTACAATTCTTTGATACCCGCTCGCAGGTTCAATTATCTCCTTGTTCCTATTTTCGGTACCGGTTCAAAACAATTCAACTGCATAGGCAGAATTAATTACAATTTCTATACCGAAAGCATTCAGCGGTTTACGGTAGGTGTTTTCACAAAGCGTTTCTCCTACATTTTATTTCCTAAGCCGCTTCTTTTCAGCAAAGTTGAACCATACATCAACATCGAATTCAAAAACAAAAACTCACGCAGCGCTTACACACATTCTCTTAACATACGTAGCGTAGTTGCTTTCCTTGACTGGATTCGTTTTGATACCAAGCAAAAGGAAACACAACATTACTTTGTCAACGAGTTCAAATATTCAGTGGAAAGAAAATCTACCTTGAATCCGTTTAATGTGCAGGTAACTGCACGAGAAGGAAATACTTTCGTCAATCTATCTGTTGAAGGAAATTTCATTGTCAGCTATAAGCGTAAAGATGAAGGTTTCCGCATACGTGTTTTTGCAGGCGGGTTTCTCGTTAACTCAAAGTCTAAGTCCGATATTTCCGCACCCAATCCTCGTTTCTATTTAAGCAATGCCACTACCAACAACTTTGCTTATTGGCTGCAGAAGGATTACATGTTCGATGAAAACTTTGTTGACCGCAACGGAAGAGACCCTAATCTAGGTAGACAGATTGCAAAAACAGATGGAGCATTCCGTTCGTTCACCAACTTTGGTGCAACAAACAAGTTTTTAATGTCGGTCAATCTAACTTCTTCTACTCACCGGTTCTTCCCTATCAATCCATTTGTGAACGCAGCCTTTATTGTGAGCGATTTAAACAAGCCTCAGTTCGCTGCCGAGTTTGGCTTAAGCGCGATTATCCTGCGTGATATGATTGAAATTCATTTACCGCTCATCACCACCAAAAACATTTCCGACAATCAGAAAGTAATGGGCATAAACAAGTGGTATCAAAAATTCACATTTACTTTAAAATTTAAGTTACAGAAACCAATCGATTTAATCCGCAGATTTATCGGATAAAGCGTTCCGTTGTATTCTGTATTATTGCGTTATCAAATAAGAATTCATGAAAAAAGTATTAAAACAACTCGGCATTAACTCTGTGAATGATGGCGTTTCAACGGGAACGAAATGGATTAAAAGCAAAGGCAAAGCCATTGAAAGCTATTCACCGGTAGACGGGAAATTGATAGCTACGGTAATTTCGGGAACAGAGAAAGAATATGCCGAGGTAATGAACACTGCACAAAGTGCCTTCAAAGTATGGAGAAATATTCCTGCACCTAAGCGTGGGGAAATCGTAAGACAGTTTGGTGACGAACTTCGTAAACAAAAAGAAGCGCTCGGCAAATTAGTATCGTACGAAATGGGAAAAAGTTTACAGGAAGGTTTAGGCGAAGTGCAGGAGATGATTGATATCTGCGATTTTGCGGTAGGACTTTCCCGTCAGCTTTACGGATTAACAATGCACAGCGAGCGTGAAAACCATCGAATGTATGAGCAATGGCATCCGTTGGGTGCAGTAGGAATTATTTCTGCATTTAATTTTCCGGTAGCAGTGTGGAGCTGGAACGCAGCCATTGCCTGGGTGTGTGGTGATGTGTGCGTATGGAAACCCTCGTCAAAAGTTCCTTTATGTGCGGTAGCCTGTCAGCAGATTGTTTCAAAAGTTTTTAAGAAAAATGGAATTCCCGAAGGGGTTAGTTGTCTGATAGCCGGTAATGCGGCAGGCGATATGCTTAACAACGATAAGCGTGTTCCGCTGATTTCTTTTACTGGTTCAACACGCATTGGCAAAAGAGTTTCCTCTCTAGTAGCCGAACGCTTTGGCAGAACCATTCTTGAGCTGGGTGGCAACAATGCTATCATCGTTTCGGAACATGCCGACCTTAAAATGGTTTTGACCGGTGCCGTGTTCGGTGCGGTGGGCACTGCGGGACAACGTTGCACAACCACACGCAGATTAATTGTGCAGGAAAAAGTTTACGACAAAACCATTCAGGTTCTAAAGAAAGCATTCTCACAACTGAGCATCGGAAATCCACTTGATGAAAAAAATCATGTGGGTCCTTTGATTGATAAGAATGCGGTAACTGATTTTACCAATGCCATTGCACGCGCCAAAAAAGAAGGAGGAAAAATTATTGCCGGTGGCGAAGTAATGAAAGGTAAGGGCTACGAAAGCGGCTGCTATGTTTCGCCCTGTATTATTGAGGCGAAAAATCATTTTGAAATTGTGCAGGAAGAAACCTTTGCTCCTATCCTCTACATCATGAAATACAAAACCATTGATGAAGCAATTGCAATGCAAAACGGAGTGCCGCAGGGTTTATCATCATCTATTTTCACCACGAATATGCAGGAGATGGAACAGTTCCTGTCAGTAAACGGCAGCGATTGCGGTATTGCCAATGTAAACATCGGAACCTCCGGTGCAGAAATTGGCGGAGCCTTCGGTGGCGAAAAAGAAACCGGTGGCGGCAGAGAAAGCGGAAGCGACAGCTGGAAAGCTTATATGCGCAGACAAACCAATA
>CAIYOV010000206.1 GCA_903927935.1 uncultured Bacteroidota bacterium
TTCCCTCCAGCTAATGGTTTTGTCCAGCGTACAAATATTTTTCCATTCGCTACATCGGTTTGCTGCACATCTACATTGAGGATAACCGGAATGTTCACCGGCATAAATACGCACACACCATTGCTAGGCACACTTTCGTTTGCATCGAACTGAAACAAACCGTTAGGCGATAACTTGCTGAAGTGCGCCACCACGCGATAAGTATATTGCTGGCCCACCACCGTTGCATTATCTACATAGGTGTAATTAAAAATGTTTGCACCGGTAAGCTTGGTATAACCGCGTCCGGCTAAACCCGTTTCGCAATATTCGGGGTTAAATAAATCACATCCGTCTTTTCGCCAAACAGAGAAACCTCGGAAATCAGGTGACGAAGCACAAACATAAGGGTTCTGCCAGTTGAGGGTAACATTATGATTGGTAGCCACAGCCGTAAGATTTAAAGGTGGCGGTGCAATTACGGTAATCTGCCATGTTTCTAAATCAACTAAAGGTGCCGGTTCCGGTCCGTTCGGTCCTGGTATGGTATAACTATCTTCTGCTTTAAAAACCACAATGTATGGTTGCTTTCGGATATGGCTGCATTCGGTTTTCCAGTCAAAAATACCCTCAGCAGGTGGCGGGCTAACGTTGGTTTGGGCAAACGTAGCTGGCGAATTTGGAATCTGCAAAGGTCCTCCGTTGGCAGTGAGTGTAACAGTTTGAGTAATCTCCGGATCGGTTGCCGATATTCGTATGCGCAGGGTATCGCCTGCACGAACACAGGTATCCGGTGCTGCAATTATTTGTGGGGGATTGTTTGGTTCGTGCAGAATAATTATCTGCATGTCGCGCATCAAAGTGCCCAGGTTCACGCCATTGCGGAACTCGTGAATGATGATGGCAATATTATAAATGCCGACTTCACAAGGTGTTGCCCAAATTATTTCTCCGTTGTGGCGGTCAATAGTAAAAGTATTGGGTGAGTGGCCATGCGATACGCAATATTGGTCGGGGTATGTATAAACCGGTACATTCGTCCCCAAATCCTGTTTGCAAATCATTAACTGAAAATCGAGACTATCGCCATCGGGGTCGTAGGCGCTGGGGTTGTGAAAGAAAGTATCGTTTACATTGCCGTAATCGATAGGAGGATTTAAAAGAATCGGTGAGGAGTTAAAGCCGATGTTGGCCAGATCCGTAGGGAACTTCAGTGTGTCTTCTACATAAAAAGGAATATCGACCGAACCCCCGTTTAAGATATTGTTGATGCCGTCTATGCGGTTTAAATCCTGAAAGCCGATAATATAATACCGGTTAGGTGGTGGCGGTGCACCGGGGTACGTATGTATGCCCGTGTAAACATTCTTCCTTATATCGTTGGGTAACAACACTCCGTCAGCAATGCCGTTGCCATCGGCATCTATTCCGTTTACACGGTTTAATGTATCCATTCTTCCATCGCCCCATTGCACTTCAACCTGGTCTTTATCGGCCAGGTTGCTCGGATAGCTCCATTTTGCATAAGTAATGACCGTTACCTTGTATTTGTAATTGCCGATTAACTCATAGAGGACTTCGCCTGCGCGGTAGTGAGTGCCATATGCCAGATGGCAGCAAGCAATTGGCGCTAGGCAAAGGAGAAAGAAATGCTTTCTAAACAATTTCATCGGTTCAAAGAAAAGAATAATCAGAGAAACGTTGCGTGTGTTAAGAGATTGTGTTTGGGAATTCGTAATTTGAGAATGGCTAATGGTGATTTAACTGTTGGGAAACCTTCCGGGGCACAAAAGCACCAGAATTTATATGTCGGAAGACCTTCGGTTGCATTAAAGCAATTGGACTAATACGGTTAACAAGCTCATATATTACCTAAACGGTAAGAAGGTTTAGCAGGCGGGTTTTTCCTTTCTTATTCTGATGTGGAAATAAAGAGAAAATTGTGTGTATCAAATATGCCGCCTTTTCGTAAACCAATATACAAATAGGATAGCACTTTGGTTTTCGCCTGAGCTTTTAGTGAAGTATTTATGAGTAAAAATGAGCAAACGTGAAAAACATGGGAAAACCTTTACTTAACATCAAGACACATATCTGCATTCTGCTGCTATTCTTCGCTCAAAAGCAACAGATATTGGCGCAATGCACCAATTCCGATTTTGAGGACGGTACATTTAACGGCTGGACGGGAACCTATGGCGATGGCACCTGTACCGGAACATTGACAAACGGTGTGTGCAGCGGCTGTTATACCCCCGATCCATATCAGCACAACACTTTAAATGTGGGCCCGAATGACCAACCTTCAAACGGTCCTGCCGGTTATAACCATTTTATTATGACTTCGGGTTTCGATCCGATAGCGGGCGGCACCAATTTACCGGTAGTTTATGCTCCTGGCTCCTATTCCGTAAGGTTGGGTGACGCTCATGCAAACGATGCGGGCCATGGCGGTGGCGAATCGCTTAAATACCGTTTTACGGTAACCCCTAACAACTGCAATTTTATTTACCATTATGCAGTAGTGCTGAAAGACGGAGGGCATACCAATAGTCAGCAACCCTATTTTAAAATAGGAATGGTAGATGGCAACAACAACCCCATTAATTGCGCTACTTATAATGTAGATGCTACTACCGCACAAACTATCGGAGGTTTTGTTACTATGGGGCTTATATCCTATAAAACATGGTCAACTGTATCTATTCCTCTTAATAACTATATCGGGCAAACCGTAAGCATTCAATTTACCACCCGCGATTGTGCCCCTAACGGTTGTGAAGGAGCACACTGGGCTTATGCCTATATTGATGCCGATTGCGGACCTCTGCAAATTGGTTCTTCCTCACCTACTATTTGTAACGGACAAAATATTACGCTCACCGCACCCGATGGTGAAGCAACTTATTCATGGAGCGGTCCCGGTATTATTTCGGGAGCCAACTCACAGCAATGTATAGTAAACATGGCCGGGAATTATACGGTAAATATGACCACGTTTGGTACAGTGCCTTGCAACTTTTCATTAAGCACTACTATAGCGGTAAGCCCAAATAATCTGACGGCAAATTTTTCAACCGCCTCTTTATGTGCCGGCATTCCCACAGCTTTCACCGATAACTCGACACCTACAGGTTCTGCCACCGTTTGGGCATGGGATTTTAATAATGACGGAATTACAGATGCTTCTACACAAAACCCAACTCATACTTTTGCCACCCCCGGAACTTATCCGGTGCGGCTTCATATTGGCTCGCCACCTTGTATTGCCGATACTATCATTAGTGTCGTGGTATCTCCGGTACCCACCTCAGCATTTACCACTACCTCACCGGTATGTGCTGGAGCAAATGCAGTTATTACTTACACCGGAACTGCACCTGCCAACGCAACCTACAATTGGAATTTTGCGGGCGGAACAATTGTATCCGGCTCCGGTCAGGGACCTTATCAGGTTAACTGGACATCAAGCGGAGTAAAAAATATTACACTGACAGATATCGCTACAGGCTGTTCTTCTCCGCTTACTACGGTACCGGTTACCGTAAATCCGATACCTGTATTAGCGGTAAGTCCTGACATTGCCATTTGCGCAGGTTCGAGCACTGCGCTTACAGCTGCAGGAGCCACCACTTACAGCTGGGCACCTACAGCGGGGTTAAGTGGTATAACCGGAGCCGGTATAACAGCAACTCCTGTATCAACCACTACTTATGCTGTAACGGGAACATCTTTGGGATGTATCGATTCGGCATCGGTAACAGTTAGTATAAAACCAATACCTACTTCCATTTTCACCACTACCTCACCGGTATGCGCAGGAGCAAATGCAGTTATTACTTATACAGGAACAGCACCGGCAAACGCTGCGTACAATTGGGATTTTGCGGGCGGAACAATAGTATCCGGCTCCGGTCAGGGACCTTATCAGGTTAACTGGTCAACAGCCGGAATAAAGAATGTTACTTTAATGGTTGTGGTAAATGGATGTTCATCACCGGTTACCACAATGCCGGTTACCGTAAATCCGATACCGGTAGTTACGGTAAGTCCGGATATTGCTATTTGCGCAGGTTCAGGTACTTCACTTACCGCGGCAGGAGCCACTACCTATAGCTGGACACCCACTGTGGGCTTAAGCGGTAATACCGGAACAAGTTTAACTGCAACACCCGCAGCTACTACTACCTATACAGTCACAGGCAGTTCTTTGGGCTGTTCCAATTCAGCAACAGTTACGGTCACCGTAAATCCGATACCGGTATTAGCGGTAAGTCCGGACATTGCCATTTGCGCAGGTTCGAGCGCTGCACTTACAGCTGCCGGAGCCACCACATACAGCTGGGCACCTACAGCGGGGTTAAGTGGTATAACCGGAGCCAGTATAACAGCAAGTCCTGTATCAACCACTACATATGCTGTAACGGGAACATCATTGGGATGTATTGATTCGGCATCGGTAACGGTTAGTATAAAACCTATACCTACTTCGATTTTCACCACTACCTCACCGGTATGCGCAGGAGCAAATGCATTTATTACATACACAGGAACAGCACCGGCTAACGCTACGTACAATTGGAATTTTGCGGGCGGAACAATAGTATCGGGCTCCGGTCAGGGGCCTTATCAGGTTAACTGGTCAACTGCCGGAATAAAGAATGTTACTTTAATGGTTGTGCTTAACGGATGTTCATCACCGGTTACAACGATGCCGGTAACAGTAAATCCGATACCTGTAGTTACGGTAAGCCCGGATATTGCTATTTGCGCAGGTTCAGGCACTGCGCTTACAGCTGCCGGAGCCACCACATATAGCTGGGCACCTACAGCGGGGTTAAGTGGTATAACCGGAGCCGGTATAACAGCAACTCCTGCATCAACCACCATGTATGTAGTAACGGGAACATCTTTGGGATGTATCGATTCGGCATCGGTAACGGTTAGTATAAAACCAATACCTACTTCTGGGTTTACTGCTATTTCACCGGTGTGTGCTGGAGTAAGTTCTGTTATTACTTATACAGGAAATGCACCCGCTAACTCTACTTATGCCTGGAATTTTGCAGGTGGAACAATAATATCGGGTTCCGGTTACGGGCCTTATCAGGTTAAGTGGTCAACCGGTGGAATAAAAAATATTAGCCTGACAGTGACCACTAATGGTTGTTCTTCTATAGTTACAACAATCCCTGTAACGGTTAATTCAATCCCGATAGTTACGCTAAGCCCGAATGTGGCAATATGTGCCGGAGGAAGCATAACTCTTACAGCGACAGGTGCCACCAACTATAATTGGTCCTCGTCTGCGGGTTTAAGCGGCTATACCGGGGCAAGCGTTACAGCAACACCTTTATCCACCACAACATATGCTGTTACCGGAACTACCTTAGGATGTTCCGATTCTGCATCAGTTACTATTAGTATAAAACCAATACCTACTTCCGGATTTACTGCTATTTCACCGGTGTGCGCTGGAGTAAGTTCTGTTATTAATTATACCGGAATAACACCTGCAAACTCTGCTTATAACTGGAATTTTGCCGGTGGAACTGTAGTGTCAGGTTCCGGTGCAGGGCCATATCAGGTTAAATGGTCAACCGCTGGAATAAAGAATGTTACTTTAATGGTTACGGCAAGCGGATGTTCTTCCCCGGTTACAACTATACCGGTAACTGTTAATGCAATTCCGGTATTAAACGTAAGCCCGGATATTGCCATTTGTGCCGGTGGAAGCACAAGTCTTACAGCAACAGGCGCTAATGCATATAGCTGGTCACCGGTTGCAGGATTGAGCGGTACTGCCGGAGCAAACTTAACTGCAACACCTTTATCAACCACTACCTATACTGTTACCGGAACCTCTTTGGGATGTTCCAATTCAGCTTCGGTAACAGTTACTATAAAACCAATACCTACTTCCGCGTTTACCACTACATCACCGGTATGTGCAGGTGCAAATGCGGTTATTACCTATACCGGAACAGCACCTGCCAATGCCACTTATAGCTGGAATTTTGCAGGTGGAACAGTAGCATCAGGTGCAGGTGCCGGGCCATACCAAATAAAATGGTCAACCGATGGGGTGAAAAATGTTTCTCTATCGGTCACTTCTCTCGGTTGTCCTTCACCGGTTACTACAGTGCCGGTAACGGTTAATGCTATTCCGGTAATTACAGCAAGCCCCGATGCTGCTATTTGTGCTGGCGAAAGCACAAGCCTCACGGCATCGGGTGCAGACGATTATACCTGGTCTCCGAGTTATGGGCTTGACAGTGATTCAGACGACAACGTAACTGCTACTGTATCCGCCACCACACATTATAGGGTAACAGGATCTTCAGCCGGATGTGCTGCTACTGCATCGGTTACTGTAAACGTTACACCAATGCCGGTAGCGGCATTTAGCGCTCCGGGCGCACAATGTATTGATGGAAACAGTTTTAATTTTCAGGCAGGCGGAACCTATTTGCCATCTGCCACATTTGCATGGAGCTTTGGTCCTGATGCAAATCCATCAACATCTTCTTTACAAAATCAAAATGTAGTTTTCTCTTCTACCGGCAGCCATACCATTAGTCTTACTATTTCGCAAAACGGTTGTGTAAGCAATATATATACAGACGCAGTGAGCATCGACCCTATGCCTATTGCAAGTTTTGCGGCCGATACTTTATTGGGGTGTCAGAACCTACCCGTTTGCTTTGCTGATAACTCGTCCGGTGCGGCACCTCTTACCTACCAATGGAATTTTGGAGACGGTCAGACTTCGGTGTTGCAAAACCCATGTCATACTTATGCCAATGCAGGTAATTATAATGTTAGGCTTCAGGTTACATCGGTAAATGGTTGCAAGGATGATTCGGTGGTGGCAGATATGATTCATATAATTGCTAACCCTATCGCTGCTTTTTCGTTAAGCAGCACTACGATTCAGCTTCCGGCAACAACTGTTGACATACTGAACCAGAGCCAGCATGCGCTTTCGTACTTATGGCTGTTAGGTGATTCAGGTACTACTGCGATTGAAAATCCGGGTTCGGTAACCTTTGCAACACCCGGCTTTTATCCTATAACCTTATATGCCTATAACGGGTTAGGTTGTGTTGATTCGGTTCAACATCCTTTTACGGTTTATCAGGAGGAATCTCTTTTTGTGCCGAACGTATTTACTCCTAATGGAGACGGCAATAATGATTTCTTTGAAATTTTTGGAAAGAAAGGCGGATGGAAACAAATTGAAGTAATGGTATTCGACCGCTGGGGCGAAAAAGTATTTGAAAGCAACGACATGAATTTTAAGTGGGATGGTATGTATAAAGGAGAGAAGATGATGGGGGGAGTTTATGTTTACCTGCTGAATATAGTTTACACGAATAATCATGCAGATAAAATTCACAAAGGCAGCCTTACATTGGTGAGATAGTTTGCTTAGCTTTTAGAGCGAAGTTTTATAAAAACAAAAACAGCCGAAGAAATTTTCTTCGGCTGTTTTTGTTTTGTATTGTCTAATCGTCTAATCGACACATACCAATTACTCATTGATCAATTCTTCTGAAAAATAAGCAGGTAAGCGGGGTAATTAGCAAAGTCCTTTTCATAGCAATAAATATCCATCTTACAATCGGGGCCTGCGCTTGAAAACCGAATATCAGCTTCTACTGTGTAGACAGTTTCACCTTTGCTGTCGGTTTCTTTTACTGGTGCACTAAATTCGGATCTTGCACTTTGAGTGGTTCCCGGAACACCGATAGATACAACCGTATGAGGTGCTTTAGGTTCATGCAGAAATACACCCACCATATACAATTCCTTATATGCCAGGCAACCGGTATTTTCTATAATCATTCCCGGATTGTTTTTGCCTTCACGGGTAACTTCTCTCATAAAAGTAAAACCTTGAGTCACTACTCTCTTTTTGATTACGCTGAATGTCCGGTCAAAATTTTGTGCAGAAATAGTGGAAGAAAAAATACTGAACACTAGTAAGCAGGTAAGCAAAAGCGATAGATTTTTCATAACGCATTTTTTAGGATGAGTTAAATGTAGAATAAACAAAACAGCCGAAGAAATTTTCTCCGGCTGTTTTGTTTAAGGTTGTATTGTATAATTATTCATTAATCAGCGAAGCAAGCAGATACTCTCTGTTCATCCGCGCGATGTTGGTGAGCTTAATTTCTTTCGGGCACTCCGCTTCACAGGCGCCAATGTTGGTGCAGTTACCAAAACCTTCGGCATCCATTTGGTTCACCATGTTAATGGCGCGGATGTTTCTTTCGGGTCCGCCCTGTGGCAATAAAGCAAGCTGAGAAATTTTAGCAGATACAAACAACATAGCCGCACTGTTAGGGCAAGCCGCCACACAGGCACCGCAACCTATACAAGCCGCTGCATCCATAGCTTTTTCAGCATGCGCCTGTTCAATAGGCAAGTTATTGGCATCCTGTGCCTGTCCGGTGTTTACAGAAACAAAGCCACCGGCAGCAATAATGCGGTCGAAAGCCGAACGGTCAGTTACCAAATCTTTAATAACCGGAAACGACTTTGCTCTCCACGGCTCAATATAAATGGTACCACCATCTTTGAACGAACGCATGTAAAGCTGACAAGTAGTAGCAGCATGTTGAGGACCGTGTGCGCGTCCGCTGATATGGAGTGAACACATACCGCAAATACCTTCGCGGCAGTCGTGGTCAAAAGCAATAGGGTCTTCACCCTTTCGAACTAAGTTATCGTTCAACACATCCAGCATTTCCAGAAAGCTCATATCCGGATTGATGCTGTCGATAGTGTAATCCACTAACTTCCCTTCACTCTTTGAATTTTTCTGTCTCCAAACCTTCAGATTATATTTCATAGCTCTTATTTTTTACTTGTAGCTTCTTACTTGTAATTGAATATTTTCAAACACTAACTCTTCTTTATGAAGAACCGGATCAGCTTCTACACCCTTAAATTCCCATGCTGCCACGTAACGGTAATTTTCATCATCGCGTTTTGCTTCGCCTCCTTCCTGATATTCTTCACGGAAGTGACCGCCACAACTTTCATTTCTGTTCAGCGCATCAATCACCATCAGCTCACCTAATTCCAAAAAGTCCGCCACCCGGCTTGCTTTATCAAATTCCGGATTAAACTCATTCAGTGTTCCCGGCACATTTACATCGCTCCAGAATTCTTTACGCAACTGCTGAAGTTGTTTTCTCGCTTCCGTAAGACCTTCGGCTGTGCGGGCCATGCCACACTTTTCCCACATAATTTTTCCAAGCTCCTTATGGAAATCATCCACCGTCTTCTTACCTTTTGTGTTAATCAGTTTTTCCGCTCTTTCTTTGGCATCATTTTCTGCTTCCACAAATGCAGGATGGTCGGTAGGAATAGGTTTTACAAATATTTCAGTAGAAAGATAATTACCTACAGTGTATGGAATTACAAAATATCCGTCTGCCAGCCCCTGCATCAAAGCTGAAGCTCCCAACCGGTTCGCACCGTGGTCGCTGAAGTTAGCTTCACCCAGACAATACAAACCCGGAACGGTAGTCATTAATTCATAATCTACCCAGAGTCCGCCCATCGTATAATGCACAGCCGGATAAATTTTCATTGGTGTTTTCAACGGGTCTTCATTCGTGATGTTCTGATACATCGGGAACAATTCACCGTAGCGCGCTTTTACTACATCAATACCCAATCGCTTTATTGAATCAGCAAAATCAAGAAACACACCCAGACCCGAAGGCACAATTCCTCTGCCATCATCGCAGGCTTCTTTAGCCGCACGCGAAGCAATATCGCGTGGACAAAGATTTCCGAACGAAGGATATTTTCTTTCTAAGTAATAATCTCGGTCATCTTCTTTTATATCAGCAGCAGTTTTCTTTCCCTCACGAATTGCCTTTGCATCTTCTTTGCTTTTAGGAACCCAAACGCGGCCGTCATTACGTAATGATTCGCTCATCAAAGTCAACTTTGATTGGTAGTCTCCCGTAACCGGAATACATGTAGGGTGAATTTGCGTGAAACAAGGATTGCCGAAGTAAGCACCTTTCTTATGTGCTTTCCATACAGCCGTTGCGTTGCTTCCCATGGCATTGGTAGAAAGGAAGAAAACGTTTCCGTAGCCACCGGTGCAAAGCAACACCGCATGTCCGAAATATCTTTCGAGCTCACCGGTAATTAAATTTCTTGCAATAATGCCGCGTGCTTTTCCTTCAATAGTCACCACTTCTACCATCTCATGACGGGAATACATCTGCACATTACCCAAACCAATTTGTCTTTCAAGCGCACCATAAGCACCCAGCAACAACTGCTGACCGGTTTGTCCGCGTGCATAAAAAGTTCTTGAAACCTGAGAGCCGCCAAACGAACGGTTGTCTAACAAGCCGCCATAATCACGGGCAAAGGGAACGCCCTGCGCCACGCACTGATCAATAATGTTGCGAGAAACATCTGCCAGGCGGTAAACGTTTCCTTCACGCGCACGGAAGTCACCTCCTTTAATAGTATCATAGAATAAACGGAAAACCGAGTCGCCATCGTTTTTGTAGTTCTTGGCTGCATTGATTCCGCCTTGCGCAGCAATCGAGTGCGCTCTGCGCGGAGAATCCTGAAAGCAAAATGCTTTTACAGAGTAGCCCAGTTCAGCTAACGAAGCAGCAGCAGCAGCACCGGCCAAACCGGTTCCTACAACAATTACTTCCAACTTTCTTTTGTTAGCAGGGTTTACCAGTTTTGCATGTTCCTTATAATTGCTCCACTTTTCTGCGAGTGGTCCTTCAGGAATTTTTGAATTGAGAGTTGACATATCTTGAATGTTGAAAGATTAATGAACCAATTTGAAATACATACTGATGGGCATCAAGGCAAAAATGAACGGAACCACAATGGCAAATACGGTTCCTGCTACTTCAATTACCTTGTTGTATTTCACATTATTTAAACCCAGACTTTGGAAAGCGCTCTGAAAGCCATGAAGCAAATGCCAGAAAAGAGCGAAGCATGCACAGCAATAAAGAATTACAACAAATATATTGCTGAACTCTTCCTGCATCATTTCAAAGGTATTTCTTTCTTCTCCGGTCATAATCTGATTCAACCGGTTAGGTCCCCAGAAATCTTTCAGGTGAATAATCAAAAAAATCAAAAGCAAACTCCCAAGAATACCCATGCTTCGGCTGTACCATGTGCTGTTTGCACCCGGATTGCTGTACGCATATTTAACCGGACGAGCATCGCGGTTTTGTTTCCAAAGTAAAAGCCCGTCTACAATGTGAAGTAGTAATCCGGCAAACAAACCGGCTTCTATAAAGTGAACGATGAAGTTGGTTCCCATGAAGTGCGCATAGAATGTAAAAGTTTTTCCACCGTCATTGAACCACATACAGGCATTGATGCCGGCATGAACCACCAAAAAACAGATTAGAAACAAACCGGTTAAACCCATAATGAGTTTTTTGCCGATCGAAGATTTTATAAGAACTGAATTATTCATGTGTAGGATTGCTTTTAAAGCGGGGTCAAAATTATTGCCCGAACGTTAAAATGAAAGTTTTTGCAGGTTTATTTTTGAACAGTAGTGTGCTGAAAAAAATCATATTGTTTCATTCACGTAGTCAGTTAGATACTGATAGGGCTCATTTAAGCTGCCGTTAATTGCCACCGTGGCATGGTGTATGATTTTGCTCATAGGATTTTTCAATTCGGGCAAAATACGACTCATGAGCATGTTGCCGAAGTCTTCCGATGCATCGCGGGGGAGTTCGTTAGGCAGATTATCAATAGCCATTACATCAATTGCATCACCGATAAACGGCTCCGTTATTCTTTCTGTTTGTGTATTGTAGCCGTAATATGGATTTTCGATGCTTGATGATTTTAAAGTAGAAGGAACGGAAGAATCTGGCGCTATATCACAGGTGATATCAATAATCTGCCGGATGCTGAAATCTTTTTCTTTCATCTGTTCTTTAGTGAAAAAAACCGGCATCCGTTTATCCCAGTAAATTCCGTTTATCATAATGTCGGCAGTTTTTGTAAACGGATAAAAGTTGGATTTGTATTGGTCAGCATGTTTATGAAAATCTTCACGATCAAATTTCTCAGCCCCATCTTTGTAATACATATCTCCGCTTTCGAGTTGGGTATAAACTATCGAATCAAATTCGTTGTAGCAGAAATTGTAGGCGTTTACTTTTTTAATACCTACCAGATTTAAAAGAAATGCGGCTCCGTTCGAAACCCTTCCGGTTCCGGTGAGCACGATCTTCAGCTTCGGGAATTTAATTTTTGAAAATTCCTGTTGAGCTTCCTTAAAGTTATGACACTCGCTCATTTGCTTGAGTGAAAAGGTCTTTGTCTTTAATCCGATCATGCGGACTGCATGATAAGCGCCAACTATCCCTGCCCATCTTCCGAAAGCAATTAAGCGCTTGCCTTTTTCATCTGTGAGTGTTTCCCAATCTATTAAACGAATATTTTTTTCAAGAACCGCCTGCAGTAACTTACGATTGTGGGGTTGCTTTTTAATAACGTGCGAAAAAATGAAGTAGGTTTTATTAGGAATTAAATACTGAACCGGAATTTCTTTTACACCGAGTAACACATCGCATTCACTCAAATCTTCTTTCACTTCAATTCCATGGTAACGGTATTCATCATCGGTGTAGCAACGGTAAGTGCAACTCTGCACAAAAATTTCCATCTCCGGGTTTTCTTCTTTCAGTATGGCACATTGAGAGGGCGTAAGAGGCACACGGTTATCCTGTGGTGTTTTGGTCTCTTTTAAAATTCCAATCTTCATTATGCGAACATAGAAA
>CAIYOV010000207.1 GCA_903927935.1 uncultured Bacteroidota bacterium
AACACATCTACTGCTCTCCGGTCATGTTCGTTTACTACTCTTTCCACAAAACCAGCTTTGCGTAAACGCTCTACGATGCGCGAAGCATCGCTCATCTTGTCCATCATTCTTTCTCGAATCAAATTTACGGTTGCAGGCTTTGGATACTGACCACGCAAAATGCGAAGCGCATTATACTGCTGTGAAGTGAGATTGTATTGTCTGAAATATTTTTCGTGAAAACTATTTAAGGCATTGGCGGTGTAAAGTATGCTGATGATAGCTTTATGCTTTTCGTCCCGAAATTTTGTTTGCTTAATCAACTGCTCTATTGATGGCATAGCTTATGGGTTTCTACAAAAATAGAAAAGCAGTCAACTTATCATTACGGTTACTATAATTTTTTACCATCTATTTAATTCTATGGCAGGCAATATTTCCTAAGGTATCACAGGTAATTACGGTTAACTCGTTCCGGTTAAATAAATCTGAAACCGCAAAAGAATTCGCATTGCTATAACTGAAAGAAGCAACTGCTTTTAGTGAAGTATCATAAACAAAAAGCTGTTTGGAAGGCTCATCGAGCGCTAATAAATACTTTCTGTTGCTTACATCAATCATTTCTATAGCAGAAATACCTGAAGAGTTTGTACTAGCTGCACTTTGAAATTCATCATGATTATTATATGCTCTTATTTGATTGCCCGTGCTGAAATAGTAAGTATAAGTTGAATCAGAAGTCTGAACTGCCGTAAATGAATTTGCGCTATCAATTAAAGGTTTGAGGTTATCATTCCCATCCGCAAAAATTTCGGTAAGTTGTTTGGCGGAAGCATTCAATAGTTTAAAGTCATCATTCAATTGAATGATAGAAAAACTCTGATTCGTTACCGGAAGATTATCCACGCTCCATCTTGAATTTCCTTTTGCATCCAACAACATCAGTTTCCCGGAATTATTAAAAGCAAGAATAAAGGCACCTTTTTTATTGCTGAAAGATTGAAGGGGATTAATAATAACACCTGTTCCGCTTTTCGGACTCCATCCTGTAAGAGGTCTTCCATTTATTTCATAACCATAAATGCCTCCGTTGTTACAAGGAATGTAATAACGGGTTTTTGCTAAAGTTATTCCCGAAGTAGCTGTTCCACTTAACCGCATTGGGTATGAGGCTACATCATTTCCCATCGGATCAATAATATACACATGGTGCGCTGAATTGAAAATGTATTGTTGTTTGCCGTTGTTGTAATAATCCAATTGACTGACATTGCCTAAAACCGGTTCCTCCATCTTTCTAGTAAATAGAATTTCTCCCGTTTTGCAGATCAGGTAAATAGTGTTGTCAGTGTCCTGAACAAAAATTTCATTCTCATTTGTATTACCATTAAAAACAAGTTGTGGAGTATAAATAGATGGAGCCTGTAGTTTAGTCTTCCAGATTAAACTCGAAGAGGCCACGCTTTCACCGGTGTTGCTGAACGTAAGGTGTGATGATATCTTCTTGTCAGTGCTGTTTGAAACGGCAAATATATTTTTGAAAGAAGAAATGAACATGCTCAGCGATGAGTTTTGTTGAATCATTCCCCGCAACAGCAAATCGCTGCGCTGAACATTCAGGTATTGAACAGAGGAATTCATGCCGAAGCGGGAGAAACTTGTTGCCAGAAAATTTTTGTCCTTATCCAGAGTTTCTCCTTTACTTATCTTTTCCAACAGAAGTTTCAGCACATCAGCGTTTTTGCTGAAAATAACCGCATAATCTTTTATGCAGAAGAAACAACTTTTGAAAGCAACTAAACTGTTTGGGAAAAGCTGATTGATAACTGAGCCATCCTGCAAGTGATAAATTTCGAAATCTAGAAAAGTGTCAACCGGTGTTGCCTGAGCCCCGTCAGCAGCAACAAATCGTTTTAAATCTTCATTGGCTTTTTGCTTGTTTTTTGAACTTATTACAAAAATGTTCTGTTCTGTAAAATCTTCCTTGAATGGTTCAAGTATGGCAAATGCTTTCTCATCACCCATCCAGTTCTTAAAATAACTAATTAGCGTTGGGTTGGCTTTAGTTGTATCTACTTTACTGAACTGAACGTAAGCGGTGTAGTCAGGAATTATGGACTGAAGATTGCGCGAGAAGATATTTTCTGTTTGCTGTAATGCATTGCTGTTTGTAGTAATGCTGCCATCTAATTCCATTTTATCATTACTTAAATCTAGTTCATAGTGTCCCCAACTGCCCAAAGCACTCATATCTTTCAATAGTGAAATTCTTTCCGCTTTCAATGCCACCGGAAATATTACCTCAGCTTTCTGAAAGTTGAAATACAAATTCAAATTGCCATTAGCTGATGGTTTGCTTTGCACCGATTTGAAATTTTTATCGCTGTTCAGATTGTCGCCAGTAATAAATGCAGTCATCGCATTTTCGGTAAGAAATGAAGTGAAACTAAAGACCAGAACATCTTTCAGCTTAGCAAAGCTCAATTGCTTACCATCTTTTAAAATAACATCAATTACCTTTTGATTTTTGAAAATGCGAATCTTTTCTGAGCGTATTTTAGAAGACGACTGAACATGGTTTAGAATCGTATTGTCGTTCACCCCGCTCAATTCAGTGGTAAATAAAAAATCATAATCATCGGCAGAAGTTAAATGAACGGAAGCAACTGTCTTAGCAGAGCCAACTATTTCTTTCAACGATTTATCGCTGCCCAACAATTCCTGCATCAATACAATTTCATTCAACAACTTTTGTGCTGCATCGGTTTTCTTTAATTCATTACCGGTGGATGTGTTATTCAGTTTATCTGCAAATTGATTCCAGTTGTTTACTTCAATTACTGCTATTGCTGATTTTGGAATGACCTCATACACATTAGCTGTCCGGATAAAGAAAAAGTAAACGGCTATTGTAAGCAGCAACACAGCAACAATTATCAGAACCGGTTTTAGTTTTTGCATACAAATCTTAATTGCCACAAAACTATTTTCATTTACTTCGCACCATCCATTCACTTATAAACTGTAAACTGTGCAAAAGGGATTTTTGATAGCGTCTTCGCTCGCTGGTTTAACTGCTGTAATATTTGGGGCTTTCGGGGCTCATGCGTTGCGTCCATTTTTAGATGTTTACCAGCAGAGTATTTGGGATAAAGGTGTGCAATACCAGATTTATCATGCGCTTGCAATCTTCGCTTGCTCCATGTATTTGAAAGGTGAATCTTCTGTATTGATTCGATATGCGGGTATCTGTTTTATTCTGGGTATACTTTGCTTTTCCGGTTCACTGTATCTACTTGCTACACGCGATCTCACCCATATTCCAACGATTATTTTAGGTCCTGTTACTCCTATTGGCGGTTTCTTTTTTATTGCCGGTTGGAGTTTGATTTTAATTCAGGCGGTGAAAAAGGATAAAAGAATTTCTTCTTTAAGCTGATAATTCACTTTCCGCTCTTTCAAATACGAAAGGATAAAGTCGAAACAACCGGCATCTTCGCCCAGCATTTCGGGAGAGATAATTCCCTTTCTTTTGTATTGTCCGTTTAGTAAAAGATTGGCAGCAGCAGTAGCGGTGTAACCTGTTGTACGTGCCATGCTTGATGTTTTGGTAGTGTGGTTATATCGGTCAAATAAATCATAGGTGTACCGCTTCTTCTTTCCCTTTTCTTCACCTTCTACAATTACACGCATTACGGTAAAGTCTTCTTCGCCTTCTTCATACTTCCACTGCGGGAAAAGAATTTTGCTGGTTACGTCTACCGGGCTTATTTTTTTTCCCTTTACTTCAATTTCATCGTTGCTGAAGAAACCGGCATCACGGAAAGTTTTCATTAAATCTACATGCCCCGGATAACGCAAAGTTTTTTCGGCCATTTCAGGAATGTCCATGCTAAGCAAAGTCCGTAAGCCATCGGTATTGAAGGCCTCGAGAGTTCCAACTCCAGCAAAATTGATAAACTCACATTCGGTAAGCGCAGGTTTGGTTACTACTTCGCCTTTTTCTACCAAACGGGCAGGACGCGTATATTCTTCGATAACATCAATAGGAGAGAAGGGTGCCTTATACTGCCAGGGCATTTTGCGTTCGACCGGTAAGCCGCCTACCATGCATACAAAGCGCGAAACCTTCATGCGTTTGTTATGATAGCCCAGAATAATATTATCCATGCCCGGTGCTACTCCGCAATCAACCACGGCAGTTACTTTGTTTTCGCGGGCCAATATATCCAGTCGGAAAGGGTCTTCGGGAAAAAAAGAAATGTCGACAATGTTCTTTTTTGCATCGAGCACCGCCTTTAGCATATTAAAACCCATAAAGCCAGGCACTGCGCCCATTACTAAATCGGCATCTTTAATTACTTTTTGAATTTGCTTGGCATCGCTCAAATCAGCTATGACGGTTTTTACTTTTGCTGATTTTTTGAGCAGGAGGAGATTCTGGTTTGATATATCGGCTGAGGTTACATCGTATTGCTTAGAAAGGTCAGTAGCGAGGGTTCGACCTACCATACCTGCCCCCAGAACGGTTATTTTCTTTTTCATTTTGGCTCCTTTTAATGGCAGCAAATGAATGGATTTTTTTCATTTAAATATTTGCCTGAATCATTACTAAAACTATATTTGCCGTCCGTTTTAAAAAGGCTTCCAACTATTTTAAAGCGAAACGTTCTTAAAAGCCCCGTTTGCCGATGTGTGTGAGAACATTTGGGTAAGCAAAGCCGGAGAGAACAAACCAAAAAAAATTATAACAACTCTAAAACAAATAACAATGGCAGATTTAAAAGCATTAGCTGAAACATTAGTAAATCTTTCAGTAAAAGACGTTCAGGAATTAGCAACAATTTTGAAAGCAGATTACGGTATTGAGCCGGCTGCTGCTGCAGTAGCTGTAGCTGCAGGTGGTGGTGGTGGTGCTGCCGCAGTTGCTGAAAAAACAGAATTTGACGTAATTTTGAAAAGCGCTGGCGCACAGAAATTAAACGTGGTTAAGATTGTTAAAGATCTTACCGGTCTTGGCTTGAAAGAAGCTAAAGACTTAGTTGATGGCGCTCCAAAAGCAATCAAAGAAAAAGTTGACAAAGCAACTGCAGATGACCTCAAGAAAAAACTTGAAGAAGCTGGTGCAGAAATTGAAGTGAAGTAATTCACTCCACCTTGGCAACAATAAAAAGCCTTCCGATTTATCGGGAGGCTTTTTTGTTTTAAAGAAACAGAGCTTGGTTGGAGGATTACTAACCTTGGTTTTTATCTAATCTGCCT
>CAIYOV010000208.1 GCA_903927935.1 uncultured Bacteroidota bacterium
AACAAGAACCGCGACTTAGGTTTAATCCACGGCTCTACACAGGATGACATTTTAGATGGCAAACATGTTACCGTTCGCGGCAACAAAATGGTTTACTACGGCTCATGCAGCTATTTAGGCCTCGAAACCGATGAGCGTTTAAAGAAAGCCGCTATAGATGCGGTGCAGCGTTACGGCTCGCAGTTTTCCTGCTCCCGCACTTTCCTGCAAATGGGATTGTATGAAGAAGTAGAAAGCATGTTAGGCGAAATAATGGGCAAACCCGTGTTGCTTGCGCCTACTACCAGTTTAGGCCATATTTCTACCATACCGGTAATAATAGGTGAGCGCGATGCAGTTATTGCCGACCAGCAGGTGCACAACAGCGTTCGCAATGCCATACAAATGGTAAAAGGCGAGGGCACCTATGTAGAAACCCTTCCGCACAACAGCATGCATATATTAGAGGAGCGTATTGTAGCTCTTCAGAAAAAATACGACCGTGTTTGGTATTTTGCCGATGGCGTTTACTCAATGTATGGCGATACCGCCAACTTTAAACAGATTTGGAAGTTGCTGGATAAATATGAGCAGTTCCACTTTTATGTAGATGATGCACACGGCATGAGCTGGGCAGGTAAAAACGGCCGCGGACTTACCTTAAGCCGTATGCCTCATCACCCGCGCATGATGGTTTCTTCTTCGCTGGCAAAAGGATTTGCCAACTGTGGCGGTGTTTTGGCTTTCGGAAACGAAGAAGATAAAATGACTATCAAGAACTGCGGAAGTTCATTCATCTTCTCCGGTCCATTACAGCCGGCTGTGCTTGGTGCTATTAAAGCGGCTTGCGAAATTCACTTAAGCCCCGAAATTGAAACCCTGCAGAACGATTTGTATGAGCGCATGGTGTTCTTTACCGAAAAGGCACGTCAGTATGAGTTGCCGTTAATCAGCAACGAACTCACTCCTATCTTCTACATCGGAGTAGGCAAACCGGAAATTGGCTTTAAACTTTCCGAAATTCTGAACAAGGAAGGAATGATGTTCAATCTGGCCCAGTTCCCTGCAGTATCGGTTAAGAATGCAGGAGTAAGAATTGCACTGACCAATCATCACACCCTTCAGGATATTAATATGCTGTTAGAATCTATTGCTCATTACTTACCTAGGTTAGTAGAAGAAGAAGGTTACAGCTACGAAGAAATTTACGAAGCATTCGGAATGAAACATCCGCAAACTAAAGTAGTAGAAACAACATTAAGAAAAATTGCTTAGACGTAGCTTAGCTTACCATAAACGAAAAGGGCACTCATTGAGTGCCCTTTTCGTTTATCAAATAACTAAACATAAATAAAACTGGTGCTTTAAACAATCTCATTTATAACATTTGTGGAGTAGGATGCTGACTCCATTTCTCACCTTCCAATTATTACGCGGCACGTTATAATTAGAACGTAGCACCTTCTATTTATGATGCGGCACATTGTAATTGTAATGCAGCACCTCTTAATTATGACACGGCACGTTTAAATAAGAAAGTGACACCATCTAATTATGATGTGGCACGTCACAATTGGAACGTAGCACCTTCAAATTATGAAGCGGCACCTTACAAATAGAACGTGGCACCTACTAATTATGAGGTGGCACATTGTAATTGTGATGCGGCACTTCACAATTGGAATGTTGCATTATAAGTAGGTATAAGACGTTTTTTGAACCAATTTTGAGCAAAATGAATAGTAGTTAAAGACTTAAATGTTTATCGCAAATAAAAAGGGCACTCCATAGAGTGCCCTTTTTATTTGAGTTGCCATTTACTTAGGTAGACTATCCTTTGGTACGGTTTCGGGTTTAGGTGCTTCTGTTTTCGGAACCTCGGCCTTAGGCGCTTCAAGTTTAGTGTCTTCTGGCTTAGGTGTTTCTGACTTTGGTTCCTCTTTTGGCTTCTCTTTGGGAACAACCGGTTGAGGTGTTTCCGATTTTGGTGTTTCCGATTTCAGTTCCTCCTTGGGTTGCTCTATAGGTATTACCGGTTGGACAGTTTCAGTTTTGGGTGAATCAACTTTACCTGATTCCTGCTTAGGTGCTTCAATCTTTGGCTCCTCAAGTTTGGGAGTTTCCACTTTCGGTTCCTCATTAGGAACTTCCGGCTTAGGAGTTTCTACTTTAGGGGTTTCCAGCTTTATTTCTTGTTTAGGTTGCTCAACGGGAACTTCCTGTTTCGGAGCTTCCTGTTTTGGCTCCTGCTTCGGTTCTTCTTTGGGTTTGGCTCTGTCAGGTGGTGGAGCAGACAGAATATTCTGATTGCTCATTTTCATTTGCTCAATGTTGTTCAGTTCTTCCTGCTGTTGCAATTGTTGTTTTTGCTCAGGTGTAATTGTTTTCTTCTCGGGTAGGGTATCTTTTTGTGAAGAAGTATCATCCATAAACAAAACTGGTGCATCGGGCACTACAATATTTGTCGGTTCAGGTCTTGGCCGGTTAATTCCTTTTGCCTTATCGGCCATATAATCAACAAAGTCAGCTTTATTTATTGAAGAGCCGAGCGTATACATATAGAAACGCTTATTTTCCCCGGTAATTTTCCGCTTATCAGGTGCCACAGCACCAATGCCTTTATTCACATCCTCATATGAAGAAAGAACACCCAACGTGCCGGGACGGTATTCCAGGTAAAGCCAATCTTTAGTTCCGGTTACTAAATAAATAGTAAATACATCCGCTCCTCCTTTATACTGAAACTCGATGTAGCCATCGAGCTTTTTATTAATGACCTTCTTACCAATCATTGCCAGCCCGATTTTTCCCACAGAGTGCAGAGCAATATCAAATGAATCGTAAACAAAATTCACTTCGCTGAACACAAGGTTGTAGTTGAAATCTTTCGGTCGCTTATTAAACACCGGAGCTTTTTCAAATTCTTCCAGCAGTTTTTTGTCACTTTTCTCATCGGTCAGCATCGCAATAGATTTACGTTGCTTTTCGGTTTCATAGCTGATGTCCGGATTGTCAACGTTATCGCCTGACATGTAAAACTCTAACCGGTCCTCAACTTTAGAATCAACATTGGCATCAATACCAAAAGTTAGATTGAATTTATACTTCGAACTATCTAACATAACATCGGCAAAACCAACTGCCTTTGTTTTTATCAGCCCGAAGTTGGTGCCGAGATTAATATCGCCTTCTGCTTTTGCAATTCCTTTTTTGTCGTCATAACGCAAAAGATTTCCACGCGCAGCATTGTCTTTAATTTTCTTTGCATCGCCATATAAATATTCACCTGTGGCGTTCTGTGTTACAATACCGGTTGTTTGAAATAGGGTAATGTCTTTGTTATCTTTTTTTGAACTCAGGATGGTGGCATACATATCCTGAGCATCTTCTGATGGATTCAGATGAATACCAGTGCTTACAACATTACCATTGGCATTCTTAATTGTTTCATCATATTTCAATTCCAACTTATTAGGGTCAACATCCTGATCAATAAAGAAATCGGAAGCAAGAACGTTTGAGTGTTTTAAATCAATAGTTGCAAAACCTTTAAAGTTCAGCAACTTATTTACTGATAGCAGATTCACATCACCATTGAATTTTGCATTCGGATAGATGACAAAGTTTTTCTGGTTATCAATAGTTGCTTTTGCGTTCAGTTGCCAAATGTCATGCGCCTTTTTGCGTTCACCTTCTCTTTCTTTTTTGCAAGAAATATCCGTGAAGTTGATAATCTCTTTAATATCCTTCGTGTTGTAGCGGTAATCACCGAAACCTTTCAATTCTTCCTTACTATAAATATCAACAGTTGCATTTTCAATCTTATGATATTTGCTCGCTGTGTCCACAATAATTGTTGCGTTTACGAACTGGTGCATTTTTGCTTCCTCTTCAATAATCACCACCCCGCTATCGGGTATTACGCTAGCATCTGCTACGCGAATTTCAGGAACTTGCTCTACGCGCAACACTGATGTTATCAAACTATAAGTAGCGCGCTTACCCAAAAATTTCAAACCCTTCTGGTCCGGGCGGGTGGAAGTAAAATATTCTCCGGGTCCTTGTGGGGGTGCTTTAAAATCCAGAATCTTCTCATCCATAAACCATTTAAACTGGTTAATGGCAGTGGTGTATTGGTTATAAGAAAACTCCGTAGGAATATTTTTTTGATTTGAAACAAAATCACCAATACGGGTTTTAAAATCAACTTTTGCATTTACGTTCGGTGTTTTAAACGTAACTTTATCACCGGTACTCTTAATATTAAGTGCTGATGTATCCGCAGCTAAATCCATCGTGTGAAAAGCAAAATTTTTCGACTCCAATGTTGCTTCATTCCAGTCTAACAGACCATTGCCTCTCAAATCTTTTGCGGTGAGCAACAGATTTCCTTTAAAGGTAGTATAACCATCATCATACATCGTAAACGGCTGTTCTTTATTCATCATATTGATGTGCATACTGTCAGCTTTCGGTCGCCAGAAAATTTTGTCGGACGTACCGGTTACAGCCGGAGTTTTTACTCCTTCAAATGTTTTTGCAATCGTAATAGTGTCGGTAGTACCCAACATTGAATCAGGGTAAAGTTGTATATCGTGCGAGGTGAAGTCGGCTGTACTGTGAAGAATTCTTCCATCAGCTTTCATACCATTATAATTCAATTCGAACTTGCCGTAATATTTCCCTTTACCTTTATATAAATCGTAACCTCCGGGAGGTGTCTCCGATTTAAAGCCGAGTGAGCCATCGCCCTGCAAATGCACGCTGTCTTTTAAATCCGGTAAAATTCCACCCGATACCAGTTTCCCTTTCCAATTAATGATATCAACGCTGAAACTGTTTAAGCTATCTAAGCGAAACGGTTCTAACTCAAAATAAAAATCCTTACGGTTGTAAGCGCCTTTTGCAACAGTAGGGTCATCATAATAGATAAATGATTTTTCGCGACTGTATAGACGTGGAAATTGCGGTAGTTTAGTTCTACCCGATTTATTAATGGGTGCATCAATTTCAAGAAGTCCTTTCATGTTTTCAATACGCGAACGAATCGGCATGAGAATGGGGTTTCCATTTTCATCTAACCTGCCAAGGCTGTCAGGCACATTAATACGCATGGTATCTACCTTGGTTAAATCAACTGTAAAAGGCGCATATTGAAATTTGTATTTCTCTCCAAATAAATCCATTCTGCCTGCATAAATCATTCCGTCAAACTCCATGTTACGGTCTTTCTGTAAACTAATGGCGTTATTTCTTGGAACAAAATATACAAATGCTGTATCGCTGATGGGAACTTCCTTCACGCCCTTCAAATCAATGTTGCTGCTTTTTAAATCTATATAATCATTACCTGATTGGGGAGCAGATTTTATGTGAATGATATCATAATCAATCTTCTTTGCATTAGCCAAAACGTAATTGAGTGTCTTGTCTTTCACGGTTACCACACCCAACTCTTCATTGTAGAGGATAAATCCATTTTCCACCAGTGTATACATCAACGATTTTAACTCACCTTCTTTCAGATTCGGATCGAGTGCACGGGCCACTTCAATGGCATTGATATCACGTGAGCCGGTCTTTTCGCAGAGGCGTTTGAGTATTGAGAGCGGTTCATATGAAGCATAACCTTGTGTTTTTCGAATAAGTTCTTTTTGAAAATAATTTACTGATTCATAGATACCTGGTTTTTGACCGGCACCGGAAAGTATCTTCAGGTTAAGAACCGAAGAGTCCAGATTCCAGAAAATAGCATCAGTTTGAAATTCATGATTATGATACGAATCGGTAAATTTCGCTTTACCCATACCAGTTTCACCACGCAGCAATCTTATTTCACGTTTCTGAATTTTATAAACCACACTAATCTGCGGATGATAAATAGAATCGGTTCCAAAGTAGATCGCTACTTCTGCTTTATCAGCACCCAACTCCTCCCCTTTCTTTATAGAAACTGTTGCAGCTTTGGCTGAAAGAACTTTTGTTTTACCATCGCGCGCATAAAAACTGAGCAATGCTTTTTCTTCAGCAGTGCCATAGCCCATTACCTTTACACCGAACAAGCTAAACCCACCGGTATAAGAAACATTCGGAGCAATTTCTTTTATGGTCATACCCATTTCATACGACTGAAAGCGTGGATAGCTCATACTTGCCGAGTCAGCGCTCGACACCATTTTGTCAATGAGTTTACCGGAGAGTGGTGTTTTAAAATATTCAGAGTGAACAAACGTAACTGTATCAACACTGTAATTAAAATTAGATGTATTGATGGTGTAATTTTTAAACGTACAGTAAACTTTGCTAGGGTCAAAACCTGCTCTTGCCCAATCAACTCTACCGGTCTTCCCTTCCCATTTTGTTTCAAGCGGATAATAATCACCGGAGGTTTGCTTAACAGATAATGTGTCACCTTTAACACAACCTAAAATAGTGGTGTTTGAAAAACTTACATATGGTCGTAAGCCGCCACTTTCAAATTTATAATCAGTGGCAAGTATTTTCCAAGACTTAGCTGGTGTGCTTAACAATGAACCATCCTGAAAAAAACCAATAGAAAAATCAATAGCTTTCAGAAAGCCGGTATTGTCTCCTTTTTTTTGACCGTCAATTACATCATCAATAAAATCTGCCCAGGCAAGAAAATGCGTATCAGTTTGTTTGGTTTGAGCCGCGTTCATCACCGCAGTTAAATAGGGAATGAAATGCGAGAACGGAGTCATGTTCCTCCCGCTCATGCTGTTGCAGTTCATCGCCATCTTTTCGAACCATACATCCGGAACCGTACCATCTTTAACAGCCTTTTCGAAGGCATTTATGGCGTTGATGTTCTGCTCCATTTTGTTGCTCGTCATAAAAGCATTAAGGTCTTTTACAAACTGAACTTTCTCTTTCGAAAAAGTAATGAGCAACTGCTGTGCCTGCAAACTGAAAGTGAGTGAAAGCAGGATAACCGGTAACAGGAATTTCTTCATGATGTATATTTCTTAATTAAGTTCCAATGTTATAGCCACCCAACCGCTATTTCTTATTGTGTCTTTTACCCTCAAATTATTTTTCTGGGTTGCAGTGACAATATCTTTTTCATCGCTCTGCAAAATACCGCTTACCATTAAAATACTTTTCGGGTTCAGCAGGTTTTTCCAGCATGAAATATTTTTAAGAATCACATTACGGTTGATATTGGCTAAAATAATATCAAATTTTTCGTTGAACACGAATGTATCATCTCCCTTTATGGTTTTTATATAAACGCAATTATTCCTATCCACATTCTCTACGCAATTGTTGTAAGCCCAATCTTCATTGTCAATGGCAACAATGCGTATTGCCTTTAACTTTTCGGCAAGAATGGCGAGCACACCGGTTCCGCTGCCAAAATCAAGCACCGTTTTGTTTTCAAAATTCTCTTTCAACATTCCCTGAACCATCGAAGCAGTTGTAGCATGATGACCTGTTCCGAAACTCATTTTCGGTTCGATGATTATTTCAAATTCTGTTTTATGGGAATCATGAAACGGAGCGCGGATAGCTACCTTGTCAGCAATCACTACAGGCTCAAAATTTTTTTCCCATTCTTCATTCCAGTTTTTGTCCTCAAGAGGAGTTGAAGAAAACTCAATATGTGTGAATTCATTTTGTGATAGAATTTCTCTCAAAAAATCTTCATTCATTTTTTCAGAATGAACATATGCCTTTAGAGATTCAGAAGTTTCTTCAAAACCTTCAAAATGGTAATCGCTCAGAATAGAGATGAGCCAATCCTGTTCAATTTCATCACGGGTATAAAAATCGTAAATAGAGTATTGCATAAAAACACAAATTAAAAGAACCTTGCGAGGATAACGATTAAAATATTGAAAAGTTGTAGTTGTTTATGCGGCAATTTTATTTAGAATTGTATATCACCAAATAAGGAAAGGAAAGTTTATGGAAAAAGCGAAAGTAATTTGCGTTTCAAGAGTTAAAAATGAAGCCTGGATAATGAGACGTTTTATGGAAACAGCTTCGGTTTGGGCAGATATAATTATAGTTTATGATCAGAATTCAGAAGATGACACAGTAGCTATTGCAAAGAGTTTTGAGAAAGCACAGATTTTAACAAATAACGATAATGATTTTACAGAAGTTGACTATGCTATTCTTTTAGAAGAAACAAGAAAAATTCCCGGCAAAAAACTTGTTGTTTATTTAGATGCTGACGAATGCCTGTCAGCAAATATTACAAGTTCAATTGAATGGCAAACTATGATTCATGCCAAAGAGGGAACGGTTTTCAATATCTCAATAGTTCATTTGGATAATGATTTCTCAGTTTATAGAAGCGCTACAAGACTTTGGTTTGCAATTATGGATGATGGAGTAACCACCTTTAGCAAATATGCTAACGTCAGACAGTTACACAACGGAAGAATACCTTTCCCGAAATATGAAACCAATTTATTCTTTTTATATGATGTAGTAGTACTCCATTATTCGAATGTCAGCGCTTCAAGAACAGCAAGCAAATCAAGGTGGTATCAATGCTTTGAAAGGATATATTCAAAAAAAACCAACCTACAACTAATCAGACAATATACTCCGCATACTTTAGAAAGAATATTTGCCGATAAAAAATATAAATTTCAGGATAAGTGGTTTGATGCTTACAAAAAATTGGGTATAGATATGACATCCATAACTGAACAGTATGATTATTGGTGGGATAGAAAAGTATTAGAATATTTTGAAACATATGGAACTGCCCTATTCAGAAGAGTGAATATTTGGGTTGACAAAGATTGGCACAGTGCTTATATACATTACGGCTATAAGAAACTAACCCAAGAAGACTTTAAACGCTCATTATTAAATCGGTTGGTTATAAGATACGCCAGAAATACGGTGCAAAAAAATACGAGGTTAACCCGCTTTATTGATAGGGTGATTAACCGATTTTATTAATAATTGCCAGAAAATCTTTCGCCATCAAAGAAGATCCGCCAATCAATCCGCCATCTACATCGGCACAACTGAAAAGTTCTTTTGCGTTATCAGGTTTACAACTCCCGCCATAAAGAATACGGATTTGTTGCGCCAGATCCTCAGAGTATTTGGCTGCAATTTGGGAACGCATAAAAGCATGCATTTCCTGTGCTTGTTCAGGAGTCGCGTTCAAACCAGTGCCAATAGCCCATACAGGTTCGTAGGCAATAATAATTTCCGCCATCGCTGCTGCCGAAAAGCCCAACAGGCTTTCTTCAAGTTGTTGCTTTACAAATTCCTGTTGTTTGTTTTCGTTACGCATTTCAAACGGCTCACCACAACAAAAAATGGGAGTTAACTCATTCTTCAATGCCCGTTGAATTTTTTCTTTTAGCATTTGGTTTGTTTCACCAAAATGATCTCTGCGCTCGGAGTGACCTATAATTACGTACTCAACTCCCACACTCGCCAACTGCGCGGCTGAAACCTCACCGGTAAACGCCCCGCTTTCTTTATTTGAACAATTCTGTGCACCAAATAAAATCTGCTCACCTTCATACATATCCATCAAATCGCCTATCAGAATAAAAGATGGGAACACCAGTACATCACAATTATCGCTTTGCAAACCGGCATCCACTTCTGCCAGCCATTCCGCAGCTTCGGTTAAATCAAGATTCATTTTCCAGTTACCGGCAACTATTTTTCTTCTACTCATTTTCCCCATTTATCGCTTTCTGTATTTTTCTTCCCGTTCAAAAACCGTTTTCAGAATATGCCTGTCTGCTTCTTCCAATTTAATATTTCTGCGCTGCATCACGCGTTCCGCTACTTCCATACTCTTTTCGAAACTGAAAGTAAGCAGCCACCGGTTACCTCCCCAGCTATACGAAGGAATAAACTTAGGCGGGAAATCCGCACCAAAAACATTAGCGCTTACCCCTACCACCGTTCCTGTATTGAACATGGTATTGATCCCGCTTTTAGAATGATCGCCCATTATTAAGCCGCAAAAAGTAAGACCGGTATCTATAGCTTTACCTTCGCGGTAATTAAACATCTCTACACTGCCGTAATTGTTTTTCAGGTTGCTGTTATTGGTATCGGCACCCAGATTGCACCATTCCCCTATTACCGAATTACCTAAAAAGCCATCATGCGCTTTATTGCTGTAGCCAAAGAAAATTACATTATTCAACTCCCCTCCTGCTTTACAATGAGGGCCAAGTGTAGTTGCTCCATAAACTTTCGCGCTCATCTTCAGTGCAGCGTGTTCACATAAAGCAAATGGACCACGCACTGCACAGTTTTCCATTATCTCGGCATCTTTACCAATGTATATTACACCGGTTGTTGTATTGAGCACACTCGCTTCTACCTTCGCTCCTTCTTCAATAAAAAGGTTTTCGGCAGGACCGATAAGCTTATTGGTATCACTAAGTTTTTGCGATTGTCTTCCATTAGTCAGCAAATCAAAATCTGCCTTCAATGCATCTCCGTTCATTCCGAAAATATCCCAAAGGGTTTGAACAGAAGTAAGTTTTTCTTTGTATTCAA
>CAIYOV010000209.1 GCA_903927935.1 uncultured Bacteroidota bacterium
ATTAGCCTTAATGTTTTAAACTTTCCACTGCTTTTAAATAATCATACTGTAAATCTTCATGCAGCGAAGGCAGCAGTTTGTTTATCTTCTTCAACTGCGACTCATACAAATTACTCAAAGCCGTGCTGTTATAAATTTTAATACCCGATTGCTTTAACTGTGTGCAGAAATGCAGAAGGAGTTCTATCTCGGTGGTTTTATTGCCTGAGTATCTGGCGTATTTGTTGGTAGTCCGCAACACTTTGCGGACGCTCTTCTTTTGCAAATATAAACTATTGTCCTTCGGTATTTCGCTGAACTGAAAATCTATTTCTTCTTTTACGCTGCGTTTATAACCCTCTTCATCGTGCGCTTCAAACAGCAGGTATGTGAGTAGTTCTTTATTTTCTTTTTTGAAACGCGCTAACCGGTTGCATAACTCAACCAGTTGTGCCGCAGAGCGATGTTTTAATTCGTCTTTTAATTCATGAACAGTAGCTGCCTTCATAGCACTAAATTATTTTTTCTTCAGCGGTTCCAGCAATTCTTCTAACCCGTTCATTTTTATTTCGAACATGCTATCGAGCAGCACTCCGAGTTTACCCGGAGGGAAGCCTTTGCGTTTAAACCATTCTAAATAGGCTATCGGAAGATTGTACAATAACCTGCCTTTGTATTTGCCAAAGGGCATTTCCATTTTCACCAACTGCAAAAGTAGTTCAGTGTCGGGAGCTTCAGGTGTTTCCATTAACGGTTGCAGCCGGTTTCTTTAACTTGTAAGTTTCACCGTGCTGGGTAAAATCGAGACCATCAATTTCATCCTGCAGGCTAACGCGCAACGGAACGATCTTGTCAGTTATTTTATAAAGCAGGTAAGAGCCGCCAAAGGTGTAAGCGCTTACGATTACCAATGCCACCATGTGATAAAAAAAAGTAGTAGTGTGTCCGTAATACAAGCCCACATCTTTTGCAAAAACTCCGGTCAGAATCATACCTACAATTCCACCTATACCGTGGCAAGGGAATACATCCAGTGTATCATCTAAGTTTGATTTGTTTTTGGCCCGTACGGCTAAGTTGCTGATAATAGAAGATGCAAAACCGATGAATAACGCATGAGGAATGGTTACAAAACCTGCTGCCGGTGTTATAGCAACCAACCCCACAACAGCACCAATGCAGGTTCCCATTGCCGAAACTTTTTTACCGCGCATGGCATCAAAGAAAATCCATGTCATCATAGCTGCAGCTGAAGCTATGATGGTGGTAGCAAAAGCAAGCACCGCAGTGGTATTGGCACCGAGCGAAGAACCGGCATTAAACCCGAACCAGCCAAACCAAAGCATACCGGTGCCGAGAATGACAAACGGAATATTAGCCGGTTCAGAATGTTTACTCGTATCGCCATAAGAAGTTCTTTGACCAAGAATCATGGCACCGGCTAATGCCGCATAACCCGCACTCATATGCACCACGGTTCCTCCTGCAAAATCTAACACGCCCCACTTGTGTAAGAATCCATCAGGATGCCAGGTCCAGTGAGCGAGAGGAGCGTATATGAAAATGGAAAAAAGACAAATAAAAAGCAGATAGGCATTAAACTTAACTCGCTCGGCAAAACTACCGGTAATGATAGCCGGAGTGATGATGGCAAATTTTAGCTGGAAGACTGCAAATAGCAGGAAAGGAATTGTAGGAGAAAGCAGCGCGTTGGTATTTAAATCAACATTATGAAACATGAAATAGGTCATCGGGTTACCGATTAAACCGTGAAAGCTTTCACCAAAACATAAACTGAAACCTACAAAAACATAAAGCACAGTAATAACACCCAATGCCACAAAACTCTGTAACATGGTACTGATAATATTCTTCTTACTCACCATTCCTCCATAGAAGAATGAAAGACCGGGTGTCATCAATAGAACAAGACAAGATGCTGTTAGCATCCATGCAATATCAGCTGGATTAATGTTATTCGAAACAATGACCACCTGTTGGGGATTATAGAATAAACCAATGGAGCATATAACAGCTAATACAAAGAAGGAAATGAAGTATCTGGTCTTCATATGTAAATTAAATAATTATATATGGAATGACCGCAAAGATATCAAAAATAGAAACCTGTTTGTATAAACTTTATAACATTTGAAGAAAATCAATGTATTTTTTAGCGCCTTCCTCTAATTCAATAAAATTTTTAGTAAAATCTAAAGATCGGAGTTTGTCCGTTTTTGCTTCGGTAAAGTATTGATATTTATCCCGAATGTCCACAGGAGTGGAGATATATTCTATTCGTGGCGGAAGATTTAAGGCAGAGAAAATGGCCTTTGCTAAATCGTTGAAGGTTCTTGCCTTCCCTGTTCCTACGTTGTAAATACCATTTATTAAACTGTTGTAATTATCGAAAAAATGCAAACACACATCCACTACATCATCCACATAAATGAAGTCGCGTAATTGTTCCCCGTCTTTAAAATCAGGTTTGTGGCTTTTAAATAGTTTTACTTTACCCGTTTGCATAATTTGCCGGTAAGCATGTAAAACAACCGATGCCATTCTTCCCTTATTAAACTCATACGGGCCATAGACATTAAAGAACTTTAAGCCGCACCAGAACGGTGGAGTTTGTTTTTGCTCTAAAGCATACAAATCAAATAGATGTTTGGAAAGGCCGTAAGGATTAAGCGGCTTTAAATCCTTTATAAACGTATGGTCATCACTAAAGGTGTTTTCTCCCATGCCGTAGGTGGCTGCTGAAGATGCATAGAGCAAAGGGATTTGTTTAATGGTGCAAACTTCCCAAAGTGATTTGGTATAGCTTAGATTAAGTGAATCCAGAATCCGGAAATTGAATTCAGTGGTATCTGTTCTTGCGCCAAGATGGAAAATAAAGTCTACTTCATCGCTGTTTTCGGTAAGCCATTCAATGAACTGGTCACGTTCAATGGCATCAACGCAAATTACTCCGTCAAGATTCTTGTTTTTGGAATGCTCTTCTAAGCTATCGACAAGTATAAGGTTATCATAACCTATGGAATTCAGCTTCTTCGCGAGGTTACTGGCTATGAAACCATCTGCACCTGTAACTACAATGTTTTTCATTCAACAATAAGTTTGCGGATAAGGTTACCTATCTGAACGAAGTAAAGACCGATACTCCAGTTGACGGTTGATACTTGACGGTTCACCGTAAAAGAACCGGAATAAATTTCCCTGCCAGAAATATCATAAACCTTAAGCGGCGTTTCTTCACCGGTTGTGAACTGCGAACCGCGAACCGCGAACTGAGAACCAGCCGGATTAGGATAGATTGAAAAAGAAATATCTCTATTTAAATCTTCTATTGCAGTTTGCGCCTCGTTTTTCACTACCACTGTATCTATATCTACAAAAAAACTTGCACCTGTGCCATAATGACAACGAACTTTGAAGTTGACATTGTTCCCCGCAAACTGGCTTAGGTAAACTTTCTTCTTTACAAAATTGAAACTGGGATTGTGATTGTTCATGTCAAGGAGAAACACAGTTTGATAGTTCACATTATCACTGCTGAGTAATATTTCAATGGAATCACCAGCGTCTAAATTAGTAGGAGTGGAAGGATAATTTGCCTGATCAATGATTCGATAATAGAATGATAATGCCGTTGATGAAGTAAGCGGACCGATCAGTGGTGTAATAGCAGAATCAATGGTTACCGCACTGCTTACACGTGCACAAAGAGCTTTAAAATCGTTTAAGCCATGATTCTGTAATACCTTCATGCTTCCCTGCCAACCGGCAGGAACCTGTGTATTCGGCATTCCTTCGAAGCCTTCGGCAAAGGGATAGGTTTGTGCAAAAGCATGAAAAGTGATAAAGAGAAGAAGCAGAACAATTGTTTTTTTCACACCGGTTGTTTATTATGACTGAATAACGAGCGGGATACGGGACTCGAACCCGCGGTCTTCAGTTTGGGAAACTGACGCTTTACCACTAAGCTAATCCCGCTTCTGCGGGTGAAAATAAAAAAAGCATCCTTACGGGGATGCTTTTAAAAATTAAAGAGTTGGATATTATTTTGCAATAACAATATTCTTGGTAATTGTTTCAGTAGCTGTTTTTACCTGCGCTAAGTAATTTCCGTTTGGAAGGTTAGATACATCTACCATGGGTGTTTCAGACGAGAATTTCTGAGCTAACACAGTTTGTCCGTTGCTATTGATAACCGAAACCTGCGCTTCTTCTGCTGATTTCATTCTTATGCTCATAAAATTTGATGTTGGGTTAGGATATACGCTGAGATTCATATTACCGGTTCCTGGATTTGTGTTCGGAGCATTTATAGAACGATTATCTGAACTTCCATCTTGTGACAAGTGATTGTTGTTTGTAGTACCTCCAACATGTAGTGGTCCCATTTCGATAATTGTTTTGCTTAAAGATACCTGGCAGCCAAAACCATCGGTAACTACTACGCTGTATGTTCCTGCATTTAAATTGCTGATGTCTTCGCTCGTTGCGCCATTATCCCATGCATAAAAGTAATCGTGTGTTCCGCCTCTGACAGTAAGGTTGATGCTGCCATCGTTACCACCTGCGCTGCTTACATTAATTACGAAACCTGCTGCCGAAAGCTGATCGGGTTCAGAAATTTTAATGGAACTGGTTGAAACAAGGCCTAGTGCATCAGTTACTGTAACTGAATAAACACCCGCAAGAAGATTACTAATAGATGAAGATGTTTCACCTGTACTCCAAAGAAAAGTAAATGGTTGTGTACCACCATCAAGAACAAGGTCGATGCTGCCCTTTGCTTCACCATGGCAGAGAGGGCTTTGAGGAATTGCTTTTATGCTAATGTTCTGTGCATTTAC
>CAIYOV010000210.1 GCA_903927935.1 uncultured Bacteroidota bacterium
CAGTACTGGGGCAACTCGCAAGATGGTGGGCCAGGATTGGTGGTAATTTATTGGTAAGAAAGTTTGTAATGAAATAGCAAACCGGGCTGCCCAACAAGGCAGCCCGGTTGTTTTCAGCGCAATTAAGCTTTACTCAACCTCCACCAGATAATGTGTTTCGACCCCGCTGTTGTTAACCGCAGTCAGGTACCGGTGCAGGTGGTAATCGGTAATGCCAAAGTCGGCCGCCAGGGCTTTTAAATCCTGATTGGTGGTGCGGATAATGGCGGTGCTGTCGGTGGCACCGGCTGTTGAGCCCAGATAGAAACTAACCGGACCATCACCATTCAGTTTTAGGCGTATTTCATCATCGGCCATAAAGGTATGCACCAGCACGGCTTCGTTTTCGGCAATGCTCAGGGTACCGGTAAAAGTGCGCTGTTCATTTTCGCGCAGCGTGGGCAGGTCGAAGAGTGCCTCGCAGATAGTTTGGCGGTTAGCGAAAAAGTTATCGAGCACAAAGGCCATGTTGCGGTATTGCATGTTCATAATATCGAGCCGTGCCGTGTTTACGCCTCCGCTGCTTACTTTGATGTCGCCTTTGGCGCCTTCCTGCTGGTCGCGGGCATTATCCAGCAAAGTGTAGGTGGCATCCACTTCGGTTTTTACAGCCGCTAAAGCAGCATCGGCACCAATGTTTGCACTCAGCTCGTTAAAGGCATTAATGCGGCTGTCTAATCCTCCCTTGTTAAATGGTTTTCTGCCATTCGGAAAAATGGTTTTGTAGCGAGGGGTGGTTTTTTTGTAAACTACCTGTATGGTTACATCCCAATCGCTTATTTTTTGCACGGCAGTTGTCAGCAACTGTTCCAGATTAAGGGTGCCGCCTTCCTGCACACCACCGGCACTTTTCCAGGTGGTGTATTTGTTTACATAAATTAAATGCAGCGGATGATACCGGTCGCGAATGGGCACAAAAACGGGGTCTGTGGCAGCGGCCAGTTGTAAAGCAGCATCATGGTAGTTGCTCAGTTTGAGCGCCTTTTTGTAATTGTTGCGGGTGGCTACCGCAAATTGATTGTCTAAATACTTCCAGTTTGTCATAATATTTATGGTTTTAGGTAAAAAAATACTTGGAGTGCAATACAGACGTCTGTACGATATAGAAATAGCCGCTTTGCTGTCGTACAGATGTCTGTACGATATAGAATCAGCCGCCTGACCGTAATACACACGTCTGTACGAAATATAAATGGTTGCATGACTGTAGTACACACGTCCGTACGACATAGAAATAGCCGCCTGAATGCCATACACACGTCTGTACGATATAGAAATGATTGCCTGAATACCGTACAGATGTCTGTACGACACCCAATCAATTTCCGGACTAACTCAGTTCAACACAACAGCTTCAAAGAACGCTGGTGCGAAAGTGGGCAGACATGGCGGTTCCTGCAATTGACTTTTTTTGATAAAAGAAAACTGTTATCAGAAAAGGCGTACTGCTTCGCTGTTAAATCAGCTTTTTCTTACGGTAACGGCCATTGTCGTCAAAGCCGTTGGCTAGTGCCAGTTTTACTAATTGCACATTATTTTTTACCTGCACTTTACGATAAAGCAAAGTCATTTCGTGGTTAAGCGTACCTACGGCAATGCTTAGCTTTTCGGCCATTTGCCAGCGTTCGAGGTTTTGAACTAACAATGAAATAATAATCAGATCGTGGCGGGTAATGCGGTACCCTGCAAAAATTACATGTTTTGTTTTCATGTGTAAGGGTTTAGTGTTAAAATGGGAAGTAAAGGATAAGCTTTATCTGTAAATTAGCAAGTTAATTTCGTGTCATTTTTCGAAATTAATTCGAACATTATTACCAAAAAAGTAGGCGCTTTCGTCCCAAAACAACCAAATACCTGTATAGTATTTTGACACTGGTGTAACAAATTGTATACACATATGGTATACGTAACTCAATTGCCATAAATTAATTTTTCTCTGCTAAACACATGTTTCTGTCGCTGATATTCATGGAGGAATAAGATAAGGCATAATAATTGCTAATATTGCCCTGTTTTAGATTATTGACACCACATTGTGTCTCGTCTCTGGTCAGCTATACTTAGGCAAATCCCTTGTGGTTCTGAAACTTTTGAATTGATTAAGTTTTGATTTTTAACCACCAGGCATTCACACATGCTTGTATAAATTCAGTTGCATGAAGAAACTTCTTCTCGCCCCCCTAGCAATTATATTGTTAAGCGCACAGTTATTTGCCCAAAACGTAGGTATAGGCACCAATAACCCAAACACCAAATTACAGGTAGAGGGCGCTATCAGCTCTACACCGGTGTCGGCCCCCGCACAGGCGGCTTATGTTATACCCGATAACACATCGGTGTTCCGGTTAACGGCTGTAGGTTCAACGCAGGCCAATGCCCTTAGCATGACAACCCCACACGAAGGTCAATACCTTGTGATTTACAATGAAGATAACGATGCCGCAACCTTTGCCGGCTTTACTTTGTCGGGCGGTGCAACCATGACATTAAACTACATCAATGCAGCATGGCGGCTAACCGCCAAAAGCGATGTAATGGGGCCAACCGGTACGCAGGGACCGGCAGGAGCAACGGGACCCGCAGGTCCGCAGGGGCCAGCCGGAGCCACAGGTGCTGACGGAGCTGTAGGAGCACAAGGCCCCGCAGGTCCGCAGGGAACACAAGGATTACAGGGCGCTACCGGTGCAACAGGTAATGATGGCGCAGCAGGAGCCCAGGGCATTCAGGGAGTAACAGGAGCAGATGGAGCCACAGGTGCTACGGGAGTAGCAGGTCCAGCGCCATCGGGCACTGGCATAGTAACGGTAACTGGTGGAGCATTAAATACACCGGCAGCATTAACGGGTGATGTAAGCACCACAGGTGCCGGTCTGGTTACCACCTTAGCAGCAGTAGGCACAGCAGGCACCTACACCAAAGTAACAACCGACAGTAAAGGAAGAGTTATATCAGGCACCACACTCACAGCCGGAGACATTCCGGATTTAGGTGCCGGGTATATCAAAAACGGAACGGCTTCTCAAACAGCTAACTTTAACGTAACGGGACCGGTAAGCGTGGGCACAGCCAACGTAGCGGGGCAACAATTAACGGTAGCCACCAATGTGGCGGCCAACTCGGCTATCAACGGGGCCAACACCGCAGCAGCCGGCACAGCCAACTGGGCAGACGGAGTAGAAGGCTCAACCGTTCAGGGAGCAGACAATACACACCTGGGAGGTGCCGGAGTAGCTGGATTTAACGGCAATGCTACCGGTTACGGAGTAATTGGTTTGGGCAACAACCGGACCAGTGTTACCTATTTTAATGATGGTGCAGGAGGATTATTCAATGGCGCTCAGGTAGGCGCTTATGGAATAGCACAAAACCCTGCCGGCTATGGATTATATGGAGTAGGAAACAATCAGACAACGGTTACGATACCGACCACAGCACCGGCAGGAGGCGGAGGATTTTTCTCCGGAACAGTAGGCGGAGTAAGCGGAGTAGCCAGCGATTTAAACGGATATGGAGTGTATGGTTCTAATACAGCTACAACAGCAGGAGGAAGCGGTGCCGGTGTTTATGCCGAAAGCAATAACAGCAGCGACTGGGCTTTGGTAGCTAAGAACGTGTCCAGCAGCACGGGTAGTGCTATGCTGGTATATGGAGTATCTTACTTTAAAGGACCAATAGCTGTAGATAATTACTACGGCAGTGGCGGACAGGTGTTGACGTCACAGGGCGGAGGTTTAGCGCCAAAATGGGTAAGCCCTGGATCAACAGGCAGCGGTATAGGAGGGGTTAACTCTGTAGCAGCCACTGATGGTTTGGTGACCAATCCATCTACCGGTATAGTTACCACCGGAACGGTATCTATTGATTATTCAAATACAATAGGAGCTGACCCTGCACTTGCAGCAAGCCGGACAGGTTTTGGAACCACCGGTTTGATTTTTGAAGGTAGCACAGCAGATGCCAATGAAGGCTTGCTTACAGCAGCCAACCCCACAGCCGATAGAACATGGACATTGCCGGATAATAGCGGAACGATTGCTTTAGTTTCTAATATTCCTTCTTCTTTACCTCCCAGCGGTGCAGCCGGTGGAGGATTAACCGGAACCTATCCGAACCCGACTATTGCAAGTAATGCAGTAGGAAGTTCAAATATTGTGGATGGCTCCATAGCAGCAGCAGATATAGCCGCCACAGGAGTGGCAGCAAACACCTATAACAATGTAACGGTAAACGCACAGGGTCAGGTAACCGGAGGATCGAACGTATCGTATGTAACGGGCAACCAAACCATCACGTTAAGCGGGGATGTAACCGGCTCGGGTGCAACAGCGATAACAACGGCCATTGCACCTAACGCAGTAACCGGTGCTAAAATACTGGATGGAACTGTAGTCAATGCCGACTTAGCCAACATGGGGGCCAACACTATTAAAGGAAACAACACGGCAGGTCCGGCAGCACCTGCTGATTTAACGGGCACACAGGTTACTGCAATGCTTGATAACTTTACTACCACCACCAAGGGCTTAGCGCCTTTAAGCGGTGGGGGAACGGCTAACTATTTAAGAGCAGACGGAACCTGGGCTGCGCCACCTAATACAGGTGGAACGGTTACCAGCGTTGGAACCGGTGCAGGCTTAACCGGTGGACCAATAACGACTACCGGAACAATTTCTTTGGCTAATGGTATTGCAGCGGGTCAGGTTTATGTAACCGGTGCAACCCCTTTTACTCCAGCCCTTGTTACTATGAGTGGCGATGCCACCGTTGCTTCATCGGGAGCACTAACACTTAAAAACACCGGTACAGCCGGCACATACGGTAATGCGTCTACTGTTCCGGTAATGACTACCGATGCACAGGGCAGAGTAACTTCTGTTACCAATACGGCTATTGCCATTAACGGCTCTGCTGTTAGCGGAAATATTGCAGGCAATGCCGGCAATGTAACGGGTATTGTGCCGGTAGCTAATGGCGGAACCGGAACCGGTTCTACACTGTCGGGTTATGTAAAAGGCGGCAGCCCTATGACAGCTGTTGCAACTATACCTTATACAGATTTAGGCAATATTCCGGCCACAACTTTACTGGGTAATTCAACCGCGGCAGCAGCAGCAGCACAACCAATAACTTTAGGTACCGGTTTAAGTTTTGCGGGCACGGTATTAACACCGGCAGATAACTCCGCCACTAACGAAGCCCAAACACTTTCCGTAGCTGGAGGTGCAACCCCCATTGTTAGTTTGAATGCTATCAGCGGAGTTGGTGGAGGCACTGTAACATATACTGCGGGCACGGGTATTACTTTAGGCCAATCAGGGAGTACGATTACCATTACCAACGCTTCACCATCAAGCGGAGGTACTACCACCGGTTCGGGTACAGCTAATTATGTTACCAAGTGGACTACACCAAGCAACCTGGCTACCAGTACTATTTACGACAATGGAAGTATTGGTATTGGAACAGCATCACCTGCTGCACAGTTACATACTACCGGAACGGTTCGTTTTGCCAACTACCTGAACGGTATGCTGGGCGCTGATGCTTCGGGTAATCTTCAAACAAGAACTGTTACCGGAACAACGAATCAGATTGACGTTACCAACGGAAACGGAGTTTCGGGTAACCCAACTTTAATTATTAACCCTTCATATACGGCCGATTTAAAGGCAAACAATACAATGACAGGAGGCGGAACAGTTACTTATAATTCTTCAGCAGGTTTAAGCTGGACTGCAAGGTTTATTGTAATTTCAAACGGATATGGTTCACATTTTTCGACCAATGGTTATTTTGATATTGGCATGCCGGCCAACGGTGCAGTAATAACCGGAGTGGGTGGCGCAGCAAATGTAACCGTTACAGGAGGAACAGTTACTCTTCCGGCTTGGCAGGCATTGTATTATGTTCTTCCAATAGGAAGTTCGAATGCTACTGCCGATGCTAACTTCAGGGTTGCCAGCTATACTTCTGCTTGGCAGGTTCCTGAAAACTGGGTGCTTGTGGCTCTTAGAAACGGAGATGACAACTCATTAAAATTAGGAACCGGTCAGATACTGGCTTTAGGTCAGTCTACTTCACCGGCATCGGGTTATATAAACAATCAATCTTCTCCGGTGCAAACAGCTAATTTTAATATCAGCGGAAATGGTTATGTGGGCGGCAATGTGGGCATTGGAACCATAACTCCTTCTCAGAAATTGGATATTAATGGAAACAGTATAACCCGTGGAATACATTATCAGCTTACTTCTGCGGGCCAGGGTTCTGGCGCGCATGGTATCAGTTGGTACGACCCTACTTTTTATACCTGGTTTGATTATATGGCTCCACCGGGCACAACCAACTCACCAAGCGGAACAGCAGCACCGCAAGATGCAGCGACAGGTGTTACCACTTGGGCTCGCAGATTTAATATGGAAAATATAGGCTCTTATGGATGGTTATTTGAATCGGGGGCAAACGGTGCAGGTAATGCGCCTACAGTAAAGTTTGCAATTAATGCAAGTAGCGGAACTTTCCATTCTACCGGAAATGGATATGTTGATGGTAATGTGGGCATACAGCAAACCGCACCGGGTTCTGCCCTTCATATCGGTTCATCGGGATGGAGCGCCAGCCAAATGCATTTTTCGAGCGGTTGGACAACGAGCGGTTATCATGCTACAATAGGTAGCGGTTATTCCGGTATTGCAGCAGCAGGGATAATGCTTGGTACGCCTCACGTGCCTTGGCGATCGGGTTTTGGAGCAAAAATACGTTATGCCAGCGATCAGGCTGCTAGTTTTTATTGGGACTGGGGAATGAGCAACGAAGCAGGAGGATCAACAGACCGATTTGATTTAAGCAGAAATAACAGCCAGTTGTTTACTATTACCAATACCGGCTCTGTTGGTATTGGAACTGTTTCACCTGGTGCAAAAATGCAACTTAGCAGCGGGGATGCTTCTTACACCCTTTATGGGCCTAATGCAACCTGGGGTGCCTATTTATATGTAGGTGCTGGTACCAGTACTATATCCTCGGGTAGGGCACAGGTAATTTCCACCAACGGTAACCTGCACTTAGATGCCGGCACGGGACAGAATATATACATAGCCAACTACAATGGTTCAAACACATTTATGCAAATGGGTGGGGGTAACGTTGGAATAGGAACCACCAGCCCGGGCTTTAAACTCCATGTACCTTCTGGATATATTGGCACTGATTATTTCAACTCTACCGATAACTCGGTTGGTTCTGGTGTTTCCGGTGTAATGGTAAAATGCGGTGATAATTTCCTCAGAACTTCAACCGCTGCGGGTCTGGCAACTTTCTTAAATACTACAGGAACCTGGATACCTAATAACGGTATTGGAGATTGGCAAATTGCATCTTCGTCAACCTCAACAGCATATAACCTTGCCACTTTGGAATTAAGAGAATCGAACTTTACCGGAAACGGTTCAGCAACACCTCCGCACTTAGGTTTTCACTGGGGTGGTGTGGTAGCTTCAAATATTGCAATTGAAAGTTCGGGAAGAATTGCCATTCGCGATAATCCGGGAACCGGCTATGAAAATTTTATAGCAAGACATGTTGAAACCACAGGCGATTTGAGAATTGGTGGTGTAGTTACATGTCTGAATGGTCAATGCCCTTCGAACAACGCCATACGTATGACTCCTAATTTCCACTTTAATAACCCTGCAGGTTATGCTATGATCGTGAACTGGGACAACGGTGGAGTAGGGGGAGGAACGCAGCAGTTTAGAGTGGGTAACGGAGCAGGAACCGATGAGTTTTATGTAAGGGCAGATGGTCAGTTTTACGGAAGGCATTTTGCAGACCTTGATGATGCCGGTTATTATATCAATCCTAATGGTTTTTCGCAAACGAGCTCTGTTTATGCTAACAACTGGTTTAGACCACAGGGAAATTGTGGTTTATATTTTGAAAGCTACGGTGGTGGCTGGTGGATGACGGATGGTTCATGGATAAGAACTTACAACGACAAAGGGCTTTATCCAAGTGGCGGTTTAATTGTATCAGGTACAGTAAGAACCGACTATGGGTCTAATGCGACTATCTACGCCAACCAGAATAACGTAAGTGGTGGTGGTATTATGATTTCTGATGATGGCGGATTTTTGGATTTTAACGATGGACCGGTTACTTTTAGAGGTAGCACAGGATTAAGAATAGAATCAAATTCTGCCAGTGGTTATGTTCAATTTCAAATGACTGACTACAATGGCAATGCATTAGGTGATAAACAAATTGGCACAATGACCAATGCATGGGGCTTGAACGGTGTTAGCGGAACAGCATGGTGGCAAAACTGGGCTTATTCTTTCAATAATCCTTCTCAACGCGAATCGAAAAAAGATATTAATGCTGTAAAAGGCTCTTTGAACGATTTAGTAATGGCTGATTTAGACAAAATGAATCCATATCTTTATCGCTACAACGTAGAATCAGACGAATGGAGTGAACAAAACCGGGCAAAGTACCGCCCAGGTCTGCACATGGGTCTATTATTAGATGAAGTTCCTGATTATGTTCAGTCTCAATCATTTCAGGGGGTAGATGTTTATTCTGTTGCTACTTTGGGTGTAGCCGCAGGCAAGGCAAACCGCGAGGAGATTAAGCAGATAAAGCAAAGCATTGGTTTGAATAACGAAACCATGACTGTGCAGGATTTTGGCAGCAAGCAAATGAGCGGTATTGAAATGTTTGTAACGTTTAATAATGATTTTACTGCTAAACTTGGTAACGAAATTCCTGTTGTTACTCTTACGTCTAATTTGCCAGGTGTTACCCTTTCTATTACTGAGAAAAATGCACAAGGTTTTAGAGTGGTTTCATCTTCAGCACAAAATGTAACTTTCGATTATATAGCCATGGCAAAAGTTAAAAATACTATGACCGAAAAGAAAGAAGACATTGCCCCTGAAGTAATGAGCCGGATCAGAGTTTCCGATGATGTAAAAACTAAAGTAAAGAATTATTGGGATGAAGCACCAGCAAGACAAAAAGCACAGGAGGATAAAGCCCGTCAAGAAGCTAAGGTAGTAGCAGCAATCAATGCTAAGCAGGTAACTATCCCGGAAGGGTTAGTTAGTGCTGCAAAGTCGGGAAAAGAAGGCAGCGCTGAACCTGTAAAAACTATTATCACCGACCCCACAAAAGCACCGGGTTACAATCCAGCACCACACCCTGCAAATCCATTTATGCAGAAATAATATTCATACAATATTGAAAACAAACCGGGCTGCCCCAAAAGGCAGCCCGGTTTTGTTTCCTATTCCTTTCATTAGTTTTCTTTACTTTCTCTTTCCGTTTTTCTATAGCTGTTTTTATCAGACGGGCGTAGGTAGATGCATTGTTCTCCGCCTGTTTTAGGAGGAGATACCCTGGGGGTAAAGGTAGTAACCAGAACAAATATCCTGTTTATCTACTCCCTTTTTCTTAAAAACACTCCCCAATTTTAACACTGATCTCTCCAAATCGCGTAAAGAACTCCCCAAATCCGGTAAAGAACTCTCCAGCTCGGGTACTGAAAGCCCCGGATTCGGTACTGAACTCCCCAATTCCCGTACAGAACTCTCCAATTCGTGTAATGAAAGCCCGTGCTCCGGTACAGCTCTCCCCAATTCGCGTAATGAAAGCAGCGGCTCTGGTACAGAACTCTCCAACTCGGGTACAGAAAGCTCAGTCTCAGGTCCTGAACTCCCTTAATCGCGTAAAGAAAGCCCCGGCTTCAGCGCTCCTTCCTTTGACTGTGCAATTGCTGAATAGGGCCATGCTTTATCGGGTAAGCTTTCAGCCAGCTCGGTTGTGTTTAATTTCACGATATGTCAAACAATGTCATACTTGTATACTATTTCAGAACAAACTGTAATTTTAATGCTACAATGTCAGCATGCTTCAACTATGAGTAATTGCTTTTTTTCATAGGTAAATTATTTTTTTACCTAAAACTTGACAGATGGCCTTATTGTTGTTATATTATTGAATATGAATAAAAGTATACTTTTTCTATTTCTTAGTCCGCTTTTCATCTTTGGACAAACCCTTGACCCTAATGCATTCTATAACAAGGGAGCTGCTGTTACTATTCAGAACGGAGCCTTATTACATATTCAGGGCACTTTAACTAATGACGCTAGCGGAACAATAAATACCGATGGAGTTATTGAGTTAAAGGGAGATATTGATAATACCGGTGGCAACAGGTTTTATCCTGCAAACCCGAACTCAGGAACGGAAAAGGTAGTAAAGTTTATTGGAGATGGCACGCAAGCTATAATAGGCTCGTTTAATACTTCGGCTACTAACAGTTTCTACAATCTGGTGGTGGATAAAGCCGCATCTGCTTCTGCTGTTGAATTACAAGCTCCTGTTCGTGTAGAGGGTTCATTGGTTTTTGGAAGTGCAACCAGTGCTGACACCTATACCCCTACGGCCGTTTCACAATTGACGAATAACAGTAATAAAGGTGTAATAAGAACTTATGATGGATTAGGCAGTGACTATGATCTTTTTGTATCTAACCCTTCTATTAATGCCATTAACGGTTATCCTGTATTAGGCATGAATAGGTCCACCAACTTTTCTGATAGTTACATACAAACCAGGGGAGCAAGAGCAGTTGGCTTAGG
>CAIYOV010000211.1 GCA_903927935.1 uncultured Bacteroidota bacterium
CAGAATTCTTCAATGATTTCTTGATTTACTCCTGACCAAAAAGATTGTGACTTAAAGGAGAGTGTATGCATTAGGGATTTTGTATCACGCTCGAACTCTGTTGCTATGAATAGAATTTTCCCAGACAGAAGAAAGAAAATATCCTTGTCTTTCTCCATAAACTATTTACAAATTTGGTCGAACAGTTCTTTTATTTTTTTATACTCTTCAAAGCTATTTCCATCTTCTCTTTCCTTTTTTAACCTCATTAAATCCGAGCAAACCATATTTTGAGTGATTGATATATCGCCAGCATTAAGTGCTTTCGCATATATTAAGACACGTAAAGAGTAGAAAACATAATCCATCAACAACGGGTCTGTAATTTTATCAATATATAGTTTAGCTTTTGAGATTTGTTCAATTTTTTCGAAACAACCTGCTGCTTTTAAATAACCCCATTGCGGCACAGTATCGTTTTTTGAATAACCAGAAATTTTATCTGACCACTCCAAATAATCATTAGCAGCTTGTTGATATTTCCCTTGCATTTCATGCAATGCACCCCATAATCCATCTCTTTCGAAATCAATTAGCTTAATAAAACTATTGCTTTCTTTTTCACATTTAAGTAAGTATTCCTCTGCTTTTTCAAGATTCCTTAATTGCAAGTAATTATCGGCTTTAGCTTGTGATATTTTGTAATTTGCTGGGCTTAAATCATTCGCTTTTTCAAGATAATTCAATGCTGTGTTGTAAGCTCCTTTGTCAAACTCAATTTTTGCTAGCTTAATATAATTAGACACTGTATTATCCTTTTCAAATGAATTAGCTTTCAGATAAAAGTGCATAGAAGGTTTAGGCAGATGAATAGTAGATATATCAATGAAAAAATTCAATCCCTCTCCTTCCTTCATTTTAAATGTGCTGATACCCACGACCTGACCAAGACTATTCAAAACGGGACCTCCACTACTACCGGGTGAAATTGGCGCTGTAAACTGAAAGATGGTGTCTGTATTTCTAATATTTCTTACAGACGAAATAATTCCATTTGACCATGAATTATTTAACCCTTGGGGTGAGCCGATTGTCCAAACAGTTTCTCCAACTTTAGGTTTTCGCTTTGAAACAGGCAGAAAATAAGGGTACGGGTCTTCGCCATATGTTCTTAAAAGAGCTATATCCCTAACCGAGTCGAAATTAACTGTGTTTGGATAATAAATTTCACCTGAACTAAGTTCTACTTTTACTCCGTTTGTGCTATACAGTCTACCCGATTTTTCCTTATCAAAAACCACATGAAAATTTGTAACGATAGTTTCAGAATCGATAAAAAAACCTGTTCCTTGCGCTACGATGTCATTTGAGATATTAACTTGATATATGGTAACTATACTCTTCTCTATTCTTGCAAAATCTATTCCTGCAAATGATTGAAGCGAAACACTTAAGCTTATAAAGCATGTAAAAAATATTCTCATACTTATTTTGCGTTTGTTGTTTTAGTATCGGATTTGCAATACACACCAACAACAATTCCTCTCCAAATCTAAACTTCCATTCTTATTTTAAGCCTACCCCTCTTTTTCAGCCTTCAGAAACTTCGGTAGCCTTTGCGTTGCAGTTTGCATTTCCCTCCGGCCTTGAGGATTTGGGCGTTAAAAAATTTATGTAGTGGAGCGTTAAAAACTAAAAGCTGTTTGAGCGCCAACCGTCCTTTCCTGTTTACTTCAAAATGTGCCGCGCGAGTTCTTTTAGTTTAGCGTAACGGAATAAATTTTAGCCCAAAGCCTCACCGCCTTGAACTTTTGGTTCTTTTGGTTCAAGCCAAAAGAACAATAAAAGCCTATCCGCTAATGCGACCATTTAAAAACGATCGGTTCTTTTGCATCAAGCCAAAAGAACAAGAACTACCCAACCCTCTCCACCAACCAACCACTCCCATCCGCCAACGCACTGCACGTATACTTCTGCTTCGTTCGCTCCGTCACCCGTTGCAACATTTGCCCCGGTCCCTTCTTTTGCGTCCAGTCACCTTTCTCAATCAGCAATATCTCTCCCACCTGCAAATGCACCACGGCTGTTCGCACAACCGTGCTGCTCCCTAACTTAGTTTGCAGCTTCGCTGCCTCCTCTTTCGTTATCTTTTTCATAACAACTTATTTTGGTTAAAGCAATTCTTCTATTGGTTTATTAACAGCTTCCTTCGTTCCTTCCAACCCTTACATCGGGCGCCCAAAAGCTGCCATCGATTCACTCATCACCCCCTTCGCTGTCCAAATTAAAGGCATTTTTCTTTAAAATCCTTTCATTTCTGCCACAAATACTTCCTTTGGTCTCCTAATAGCTCATTTCGCTCTTATAAACTTTACCTTCGCTGCCACAATAATCAGCTTTGGTCAACCAAACTATAGCTTCGGTGGAATAGACGGCAGCTTCGGTGAACCCATAATTATCTTCGGTGAACCAATCGGTAGCTTCGGTGTATCAATAATTAGCTTCGGTTTACCAAATAGTGTCTTCGCGCAACCCAACTATGCCTTCGCACTACCTGTCGGTAGCTTCGCGCTTCCCATTGTTCATCTCGTAATACTCAAAAAATAAAAACCTGTGAGTATTTCCTCCTCTGGAGGAGGTGGCTCGAAGAGCCGGAGGAGGATGTATTTAGGGTTGCAAAAACCTCATCACATCCGCAGCCGAGCGTTCAGGCAATTCCTCCTGCGGGCAATGCCCCACTTTATCGTAGAAAACAAAAGTGGAGTTCGCTATCATTTTAAAATGCTCGGCTTCGCGCACATCTATCAGCACATCTTCTTTTCCCCACATAATTAAAGTGGGAGAGGTAATCGGTTTCAAATCATCTTCGCTGCAAGTGTGCGCATAACGCGCACGCTCAACAAACGCGTGACGGTTGCCCGCTCTCCGGTTCAGTTCGGCAAACATTTTTTTGCGCTGCTCCGTAATTTTCGAATCATCCGCATACACTTCGCGCAGGGTTTTCTCTACAAAATAGTGCGTGCCTATTTTCGAAACTAAATCGGTTAGGTTTGGATAATTGCGCGCCAGTTTAAAAATAAACGAGCCGCCTTTATCATTCACTTCATGAAAGCCTGCGGGGTCAACCAATATCAACTTCTTCACCTTCTGCGGATAAGCCGCAGCATATTTCCATGCAATTAAACCGCCTAACGAGTTTCCCCCAAGCGAAAACGAATCAACCCCCACCTTCTTTACAAACTGCTCAACAAAATTCACATACATCGAATCGCTGTAAACACCATCAGGCCTCGGACCGGTTAAGCCAAACGCAGGAATATCCATGAGGATAATTTTGTAATGCGGACTCAGCAGACTCACCCAGTCGTCCCAGGTTTGCAGCATGGCACCGGTGCCGTGTATAAGCACCAGCGGTTCGCCTTCACCTTCTATACGGTAATGCACCTGCATACCGTCAATCTCCACAAACTTCGATTGCGCGTTGGTGTATTTAGCTTTCAATTGCTCCACCGGAATATCCGGTTCATACAAAATAACGTTGGCAAGAATCCATACCAACAGAATGCTTGCTATAATGATGAAAGCTTTACTTTTGAAGAATTTCATGGGTGTGGTTTGGATTAGAGAAATAGAAATTTTCTTACTCGCTCTTTGCGCCTCGTACCATTATTTCAATGGCATCCCACTGCTCCGGAGTAACAGCTTCGAACATATTGAACTCGCCTGCGCCCTGCAGCCATTCGCCACCGTCAATGGTTACTACATCGCCATTTACATAAGCCGAGAAATCGGAAATCAAATACGCAGCAAGGTTACACAACTCCTGATGTTCACCCGCTCTCTTCACCGGCACACGGTTTTTCAAATCCATCTTTTCACGGAACTCGCCCGGCACTAGGCGGTCCCATGCGCCTTTAGTCGGGAATGGTCCCGGTGCAATAGCGTTGGTGCGGATACCATACTTCGCCCATTCAACAGCGAGTGAACGCGTCATAGCCAGCACACCGGCTTTCGCGCAGGCAGAAGGAACTACATAAGCGGATCCCGTCCACGCATAAGTGGTTACAATGTTCAGGATGGTTTTGTTGGTTTGTTTTTCTTTTATCCAATGCTTGCCCAGCGCGAGAGTGCAGTTGTATGAACCGCGAAGCACAATATCCACCACAGTATCAAACGCGCGGTTCGATAATCTTTCTGTTGGCGAAATAAAATTTCCTGCCGCGTTGTTGATGAGCGTATCTACACTGCCAAATTTTTTAACGGCTTCTGCCAGCGTGTTTTCAACCTCGGCATATTTGCGCACATCACATTGAACGGCTAATACTTGCCCGCCTGTTTCTGCCATCAATTCTTCGGCAGTTTTTTGCAGTACCTCTAACTTGCGACTAGTGATAACCACATTAGCACCCAACTGCAAAAAATATTTACTCATCGATTTTCCAAGACCTGTTCCGCCTCCGGTAATTAAAATGGTTCTTCCTTTTAGGGCTCCGTCTTTAAGCATGCCGTCTGTGTAGCTCATGGTTTATAGTTTTTTGGTTTATTGTTTGTTGTTCGTTGTATTTCTGTATTTTCTTCCTACTGCCAATTGCTTACTGCCTACTAATATTGACCTGTGTTTAGCAAAACTAAAGTACACGCTTCTTCGGTTTTAATGCCGTTTTGCTCGGCTAATTTTTCCAGTTCATCGTTTTCAGCACCGGGGTTAAAAATTATTCTTCGCGGTTTGATAGCAATTATTTTTTCGTAATAATTTTTCTGATGAAGCGGATTGAGATACATGGTTACGGTATCAATCTTTTCATTTTCAGGAAAAGAAGATAAGATGGTTACATCATCTACATTACCGGTGTCTCTACCTACAGCCAGCACTTCATGCTTGTAAGCACGAAGCAATTTTATTGCTTTAAAGGAATAACGCGAAGGATTGGTGGATGCACCGAGTACGAGGGTTTTCATAATTTTTCAATTGCGCTTTTCATTCTCTTCTTCAAATCATCTGACACTCCAACTAAAGGCAAGCGAACATGACTTTCACATATGCCCTGCAATTCCAATGCGCATTTTACCCCAGCGGGATTTCCTTCTGCAAAAAGCATATCAGTAATATCGTTCAGTTTGTAATGAAGTTTTTTTGCTTTTTCAAAATTTCCATTCAATCCATGGCGCACCATCTCGGTAAATATTTTCGGAAACGCCTGACCTACTACCGATATTACTCCATCAAGACCATAAGCCAATAAGCCAAGCGTAATGTTATCGTCACCCGATACCAACAGAAAATCTTTTGGTTTGTTCTTAGCAATCTGCATGCACTGGTTAAAATCACCCGATGCTTCTTTCATGCCGATGATGTTATCAACTTCAGCTAAACGCAGCGTAGTTGAAGCAAGCATGTTTGAAGCGGTTCGCCCCGGAACATTATAAAGAATAACCGGTCGAGGTGCAGCAGCAGCTACTGCTTTATAGTGTTCAATAATTCCGTTTTGAGTTGGCTTGTTATAATAAGGCGAAACAGAGAGAATGGCATCCACTCCTTTAAAATGAAACTGTTCTATATCTTTAATTACTCCATGTGTGCTGTTGCCGCCAAAGCCAGCTACAACCGGAACTCTGCCCGAAGTTTTTTCAATGGTAAAATTCAGAATGTCTAACTTTTCTTCTTTGTTAAGATTTACGCTCTCTCCGGTAGTGCCGAGTGATACGAGATATTCTACCCCGCCCTTAATGCTATGGTCAATTACTTTTTCAAGACCGTTAAAATCTAAGGCTCCGTTTTTTGTAAATGGTGTAACCAGAGCAACACCGGTGCCCCGAAGTTTACTTTGAATCATATTGAATTTTATTTAAAAAATGTGTTGACTGATCTAAGAAATATTGTAAATCGTTTTTGCCGCTCAGGTTAATCATCATGTCGTAGTAGTCGGTTTTCTTTTCATCAAAAGTTCCAAGCCGCCATTTTGCTTTCGATGTTCTTGCAACATATTCTAAAGGGAAATTCTCTTCAGTAAAAGCTGAGAAGAGTAAATCGAAATTCTTGTCAGCAAATTTTTCTATGCGCCCATCATCAGGTGTTCTGTTCCAACTTAAATTCTTGGTGTTGAAAATGAGAACATCCGCTTTGTGGTCAATCTTCTTGTCATCTACAAAGCCAAGAATATCTACCGTTTTTCCTTCGGTGCGTAAATGCTCTGCAAACTTGGTGATGATAATATCATTATCGGGGTTGGTGCTGTCGTAAACAATACCAATGCTTTTTGCATCATGCAGGTTCGTGAGAATTCTTTCCGGCTTTAATCCTTCAAGTTTCTTCTCAATATTTTTCCGGTAGAAATAATTTCTGATGTCATCCCACAATTGCATCACACTTCTTTTTCAGTTGGTACATCATAAACACCGATGCGGGAATATTTTTCAATCCGGTTGGTAATTCTTTCATCTGGACTGAATGTTTCCAGTTCTTCTATGTTCTTAATAATAGTGCGCTTCAGGGTTTTTGCAATTTCTTCGGGATTGGATTGTGCACCACCCAACGGTTCTTTTACAATGCCGTCAATGATTCCGAACTTCAATAAATCCTGAGGTGTTGGCTTTAATGCTTCTGCCGCTTTTTCTTTGTGTTCCCAGCTTCTCCATAAAATAGAAGAACACGACTCAGGAGAGATAACCGAATACCAGGTATTCTCCAACATAAGAAGTTTATCGCCCACTCCAATTCCTAAAGCGCCACCGGATGCGCCTTCGCCAATTACGATACACAACACCGGAACTTTCAACGCTGCCATCTGCATTAGGTTGCGCGCAATCGCTTCGCCTTGTCCGCGTGCTTCGGCTTCTTCACCGGGATAAGCACCTGGCGTATCAATAAGCGTAACAATCGGTTTGTTGAATTTCTCGGCAAGCTTCATCAGGCGCAATGCCTTACGGTAACCTTCAGGGTTCGGCATTCCGAAATTGCGGTATTGGCGCATTTTGGTATTCACTCCTTTCTGATGACCGATAATCATGTATGTCTTGCCGTCAATATCTCCGAAGCCGCCAATAATGGCTTTGTCATCTTTAAAGTTGCGGTCACCAAAAAGTTCTACGAATTTATCTGTGATATATTCAATATAGAAAAGTGTGTAGGGGCGCTCTGGATGACGACTCACCTGTATACGCTGCCATACCGATAGGTTTGAATAAATTTCTTTTTGCTTTTCTCTTATTTTGCACTCTAATTCCGAAATCTGATCCTGTACCGAAACATGCGTGCTTTGTCCCGACTCCTTCAACTGTTCAAGTTGCAGGGTCAGTTCTTCAATCGGTTTTTCGAATTCAAGAAAAGTCATGGGGGACAAAGATGAATAAAAAATGATAAGTAAGAATATAGTGCCATGCTTTGCGTTGCCATTGTAATTGATGATTTTTACAGCAAGCAATTAAGATGAACAAATTCAGACGCGACCAAACCCTTAACGAGGAAACAGCCAATTGGATAACTCATGCATTAGGTGTTGTGTTTTCTGTCATCACCATTCCATTTTTGATGGTGTATGCTATACAACATAGCACCTCGTCAACTGTTTGGGGCGTATCAGTTTTCGGTTTTGCTATGCTGATGGTTTATATGGCATCTACAATTTATCATGCTACGAAACCAAACACCAATAGAAAACATGTGCTCCGCATCTGGGACCACATCGGTATTTTTGTGATGATTGCCGGTAGCTACACTCCGCTAGTGATAAAATATATCGACACATCTACTGCAACTCTATTTCTCAGTATTATGTGGAGCATTGTTGTGTTAGGAAGTATTCTGAAAATTTTCTTCACCGGTAAATATGTTTTACTCGAAGTGATTATTTACATCTTAATGGGATGTATGTTGGTGTTTATCATTAAGCCGCTAGTAGCAAATATTCCTACGGAAATTTTCACTTATATAGTTGCCGGTGGTATTTTTTATGGTGTTGGAGTAGCTTTTTATTTATGGAAGAAATTGAACTACCACCATGCAGTGTGGCATGTGTTTGTATTGGCGGGAACCGTAACGCACTTCGTAGCGATTTACAAAAGCATTCCGGTTCAGATAAAATTCTCTTAGAGAATTTCCTTCAGTTCAATTAGTGTAGTAATCTCAAAAGTCACCGGTTCGCGTTTACGGTTCTTTTTCGGGTTGAAGAAGATTTGATCCATTCCGGCATTGCGTGCACCAACTATATCGGTGTTGTAGTTGTCGCCAATCATTATAGATTCCGCTGAGTTTGTTTTCGCCCGCTCCATTGCAATTTCAAAAATTTCTTTCGATGGTTTTTGTGTACCAACTTCTTCGCTGATGATAATGTGTTCGAAGAATGGTTTCAATCCGCTGTTTTCAATTTTAATCCATTGCACTTCGGCAAAGCCGTTGGTGATTAAATGCAGCGTATATTTTTCCTGTAAATATTTCAGCACATCAACGGCATCTGTAAAAAGTGCTGTCATCTTCGGGCTGATGTCAAGATAACTTTGTGCCATCGTTTCGGCTAATGCTTCATCATCTATTCTGAATTCTTTCAGTGTATCCAGGAATCTTCCCAGGCGTAATTTTTCTTTTGAAACAATTTGATTGTGATAACGTGCCCAATACCGGTCGTTGATAGGAAGATAGGTGGAATGAAATTTTTCGTATGAAGGAATTCCTTTTTCATTCAGTTTCTGTTCTTCAAAAATTTGCCGGAGCGCCTGCTTAGAATTGGTTTCAAAATCCCAGAGAGTGTGGTCTAGGTCGAAGAAGATGTGTTTGTATTTGCTCATTTTATTTCCTGGCACAGTTCAATCAAAACTCCGTTGGTTGTTTTCGGGTGGAAGAAAAAAACGAGTTTGTTATCGGCACCACGAAAAGGGGTTTTTGAAGAACCGGTCGGTTCAAATCCTTCTGAGAATAAGCGTGCAATTTCTTTTTCAATATCGTCTACTTCAAACGCAATGTGGTGCATGCCTTCTCCCCGCTTTTCAATAAACTTTGCGATGGCACTATCCGGATTGCTTGCTTCTACCAATTCTATTTTGCTTTCACCGGTTTGAAAAAAAGAAGTTCTCACCATTTCGCTTTCCACCGTTTCAGTTTTGTAGTGCGGTTTGCCGAGAAGTTTCGCAAACAATTCGTTCGATTTTTCTAAATCTTTAACGGCAATTCCTATGTGTTCAATCTTATTCATCGGCCAAAATTTCTGATTCGCTGCAAAGGAATGATTATTGATTAAATTTGCAGAACCAAATTGAGAAACTATGTTGTACGTATCAGAAACTGCCAAAACCAAGATTGAAGAAATTAAGTTGAAAGACAACAAGCCCGATTATTTTGTTCGCGTAACTGTGGATGGTGGCGGTTGCTCCGGCTTATCGTATAAAATGGATTTCGATAACGTGTTGAAAGCCGATGATCAGGTGTTTGTAGATAAAGGAGTAAAGTTGGTTACCGACTTGCGCTCCTTCTTATATGTATGCAACACCACCCTCGATTTTTCTGACGGCTTAAACGGCAAAGGATTTGAATTCAAGAATCCTAACGCCACACGCACCTGCGCCTGCGGGGAAAGTTTTGCTGTATAACCGGTTCCTATAATTTTTTATAAGAAATAGTTTTTGCGGCTACTGCCATTAAGAGGAGTACGATAAGCATCATGGCTATCATATAATACCATTTATACTTATCAATACGTTTACAAATCAGAATTTGATTCACACAAAATAACAGGGCGCAGTTTGTATAGCTGTTATTCGTAGAGCGGAAACTGTTTCATGTACTCATTCACCTCGTTCTTCACTTTCGAAATCACTGTTTCATTTTCAACGTCCAGAATTATTCTTTCAATCCATTCTGCAATTTGCTGCATGTCTTTTTCTTTCATGCCGCGAGTGGTAGCAGCCGGTGTGCCAAGACGAATACCCGAAGTAACAAACGGACTTTTATCATCAAACGGAACCATGTTTTTATTGCAGGTAATATCGGCTTTAACCAAAGCGTTCTCCGCTTGCTTGCCCGAAACATTTTTACTGCGAAGGTCAATCAGCATTAAATGATTGTCGGTGCCGCCAGAAATAATTCCGTAGCCTTTTGAAACAAGCGCACTGGCAAGCGCCTGAGCATTCTTCACCACTTGCTGCTGATATATTTTGAATTCATCCGTCAACGCTTCACCAAATGCAATTGCTTTTGCTGCAATTACGTGTTCCAGCGGACCGCCTTGTGTACCCGGGAAAACCGCGGTATCCAACACTGAACTCATCATTTTTGTTTCACCCTTCGGAGTTTTTTCACCAAACGGATTTTCAAAATCTTTCCCCAATAATATTACCCCGCCTCTTGGTCCGCGTAAAGTTTTGTGCGTGGTGGAGGTAACAACGTGGCAATGCTGCAACGGGTTTTTTAGCAAGCCCGCAGCAATCAAACCTGCAGGGTGAGCCATGTCTGCCATCAGCAAAGCACCCATTTCATCTGCAATGGCTCTGAACTTTTCATATTCCCATTCGCGGCTGTAAGCGGAGGCACCACAGATAATCAACTTCGGTTTTTCCGCCAGTGCGGTTTCGCGCACTTTGTTCATGTCAATGGTGCCGGTCTCTTTTTCTACTCCGTAAAAACTTGGCACATACAACTTGCCCGAAAAATTTACGGCTGAACCATGCGTAAGGTGACCGCCATGCGAAAGATTAAAACCAAGAATTTTATCACCGGGTTTGAGGCAGGCGAGCATCACTGCTGCATTTGCCTGTGCCCCGCTATGCGGTTGAACATTCGCCCAGGCCGCACCAAAAAGCTTTTTTAATCTTTCAATGGCCAGCGTTTCAGCTTCATCAACAAACTGACAGCCGCCATAATATCTTTTGCCAGGCAATCCTTCTGCATATTTATTGGTGAAGCAGCTTCCCATGGCTCCCATAACCTGAGCGGATGTAAAATTTTCGGAAGCGATTAATTCAATTCCCTCTCTTTGACGATGAAGTTCTTTATTGATTAAGTCAAAAATTTGTGTGTCACGTGTCATGCAAAATATTTTGGGGCGAAAATAAATCTTGATGAATAGCGAGTAGTGAGTAGCGAGTAGTATTTACTAACATTGTGTAACAATGAAATTCAAAATTCATCAGTTCGTATTTTTCAGCATTTCTTTTATTCTGCTATTTTCTTTCAATCAAAAACAGAAAGAAATAGCGGATAAGGTATTTCTTGAAATTGTAGCGACTCCTGATAAACTTCCGTTTTTCAATTATGCGGCAAAGATGGCGGCTGTTGACACCCGTCCGTTTAGCCCGAAAGATAAAGTCATTTATCCTCCAACAACTTTGTTTAAAAGCCGGAGTAATGATACAGCCACTCACGGAGGGAAAGTTTTCAGGCTGCGCGCAAAAGACGACAGTAACTATGCCTACGATATTTCACAAGCTGATGGGCAAATATTACAGATGGCTACTTTCTACTATGAAGAAATTCGCGCTACGCTTGGCGATGGCAAATCACTCCGCATCAACGATTCTATTTGTCTGAGCCCAGCGCTTCGTTCTAATTTCTACCTGATGTATAAGTCGAATTCTAAAGAATACCCGACCGACAAAGGATGGGTTTATGCGGTTGTAAGTGATGACGGAAAAGCGGTTCTTCAAAAAGGACTCATTGCTCCCTGCATGAAATGTCACGACCAATCGAAAACCGACCGAATGCTTGGGGCTAAGTAGTCTAGTTGTCGATTGGCTATACTCTTTTATATTCGCACCCTCTAAAAACAAACAGATGGCTACAACAGCAGAAATCAAAAACGGACTTTGTATTGAGTTCAATAACGACATTTTCCAATTCGTGGAGTTTCAACACGTAAAACCGGGTAAGGGCAATGCCTTTGTTCGCTGCCGTATGAAGGGGCTTAAATCGGGAAGAATGTTAGAGCATACTTTCCCTGCAGGTCACGAAATTATTACCGCACGCGTAGTTCGCAGACCTTATCAGTTCCTTTATAAAGACGATATGGGCTACAACTTTATGGACAACGAAACTTTTGACCAGATAACTATTGACGGAAAGCGGATTGAAAACAATGACCTTTTAAAAGAAGGCGATGTTTGCGAAGTAATTCTGCACGAAGAAAACAATGAGATTCTCGGCTGCGAATTGCCGCAACATGTGGTGCTTCAAATTACTTACAGTGAACCGGCTGTAGCAGGTAACACGGCCACCAATGCACAAAAACCGGCTACGCTTGAAACCGGAGCAACAGTAAACGTTCCTCTTTTTGTAAATCAAGGTGAAAAAATAAAAATTGATACCCGCACCCGTTCTTATGTAGAGCGGGTAAAGGCAGTAAAGGGATAATCTGAATTACTTATCAGACATGCCGGGTTTTAAAAACCCGACATGTCTCTTTAGAAAAACTTTCTACTTTCGATATTCCGAATTAAACCTCGGTAGTTTTTATAGTATAAAACCTGAACTATGGACTTCAAGAAAATTCAAGAGTTGATTAAACTGGTGAAGAAGACGGACATCGGTGAGTTAAAGGTAAAAGAAGGCGACTTTTCCATTACCATAAAAAATAAAGGCAGCGAAACGGTTTATACCAATTCGGTTGCTGCTCCGCAAATTACGCATCATACAGCGGCTGCGCCAAAAGCCGAAACTCAAACCCCGCAAACCGAAGCCCCTAAGGCCGAAGTTAAAAACGAAAACCTCATCACTTTCCGTTCTCCTATGGTAGGTACTTTCTACCGTAAGCCCGGGGCTGATAAAGACCCCTATGTAAAAGTAGGCGATATGATAAAAGGAGGCGACACCCTTTGTATTATCGAAGCCATGAAACTGTTTAATGAAATTGAGTTTGACGGTGGCGAAGGAAAAATTGTAAAGATTCTTACTGAAGACAACTCTCCGGTTGAATATGATCAACCTTTATTCTTAATCGAAAAAAATTAATTCGCTAATCCTCACATTAGCTAATTCAAAACAGTGTTCAAGAAAATTCTCATAGCTAACAGGGGCGAAATTGCCCTTCGCATTATTCGCACCTGTAAAGAAATGGCTATTCAAACCGTGGCCGTATATTCTACGGCCGACCGCGACAGTCTGCATGTGCGTTTTGCCGATGAAGCTATTTGTATTGGGGGACCGCGCAGTAAAGATTCGTATTTGAACATGCAGGCGATAATGGCAGTAGCCGAACTCACCAATGCCGATGCCGTTCATCCGGGCTACGGGTTTTTGGCCGAGAATGCGGAATTTGCTGAGTTGTGCGGCAAGTACAACATTAAATTTATCGGGCCCACACCGGCACACATGAGGGCTATGGGCGATAAAATTTCGGCTAAAGAAACCATGATAAAAGCCGGTGTGCCCTGCATACCCGGCAGCGAAGGGTTAATTGGCTCCGTAGCCGAAGCGAAAAAAATTGCCAACCAAATTGGCTATCCGGTTATATTAAAAGCAACAGCCGGTGGCGGTGGCAAGGGGATGCGCATAGTGCGCAATGATGCCGGTTTAGAAAATGCCTATAACATGGCGCGCAACGAAGCCGGGGCCAGCTTTGGAAACGATGCCGTGTATCTCGAAAAATTTATTGAAGAGCCGCATCATATCGAAATACAAGTAGCTGGCGACCAGTATGGCGAGGCCACTCACCTGAGCGAGCGCGATTGCTCGGTGCAACGCAGGCACCAGAAACTGGTGGAAGAAGCACCTTCGCCTTTTGTAGATGAACCCCTGCGCAAAAAAATGGGAGCAGCTGCCATAAAGGCGGTAAAGGCTATTAAATATGAAGGCGTAGGCACCGTAGAATTTCTGGTAGATAAGGATAAGAATTTCTACTTTATGGAAATGAATACCCGGATTCAGGTTGAGCATCCGGTGACCGAAGAGGTGATGGATTTTGATTTAATTAAAGAACAGATTCTGATTGCTGCCGGCACGCCTATTTCGGGCGTTCTTTATTACCCCGGCCGCATGCATGCTATTGAATGCCGTATTAATGCCGAAGACCCGCTCAATAATTTTGCACCAAGTCCCGGTAAAATAACCGCGTTGCACACCCCCAAAGGTTATGGCGTGCGGGTTGATACCCATATTTATGCGGGCTACACCGTGCCGCCTTATTACGATTCGCTGCTGGCTAAAATTATTTGCCGCGCCAAAAGCCGCGAAGAGTGCATCGTAAAAATGCACCGCGCCCTCGAAGAGTTTATTATTGAAGGCGTAAAAACAACCATTCCTTTCCATATTGTATTAATGGATAACGAAGAATTCCGCTCCGGAAAATTCGACACCGGTCTGCTCGACCGCTTTGATTATGTAAGCGCCATTAAGGAGTTACGCTCGCATTAGAATATAATAGCCTAACACTTTCCACTCTCTATTCTCTCTTCTTATATTCGCCCCCACAATTTCAATTCATGCAAGCCATCATTCCCGTAGCGGGTGCCGGAACGCGCTTACGTCCGCTCACCTACACACAACCCAAAGTTTTAATTTCGGTAGCCGGCAAACCCATCCTCAGTTTTATTGTGGACGAACTGATAGAAAACGGCACCACCGATTTTGTTTTTGTGATTGGTTACCTGGGCGAAAAAATTAAAGAGTTTGTCGAAAAAACCTATCCCCACATCAACGCAAAATTTGTGCAGCAGGAAAAACGCGAAGGCCTCGGTCACGCTATCTGGATGGCAAAAGATGAACTGGATTTAGAAAAGGAATTAATCATTCATCTGGGCGATACCATTGTTGATATTGACATTAAAAAAATTGTTGCCGAGCGTTATTCAACCTTAGTGGTAAAAAAGGTAGACGACCCCCGCACCTTTGGCGTAGCCGAAATTGATGCCGATGGCGTTATTAAAAAAGTGGTAGAAAAACCCATGATACCCAAAAGCAACATGGCGCTGGTAGGGTTTTACTTTATAAAAGAAACAAAACAGCTTTTCGAAGCACTGGGCTATAA
>CAIYOV010000212.1 GCA_903927935.1 uncultured Bacteroidota bacterium
ATTATAAAATGGCAATAATAGAAGCTCAGAGAGGAGAACCTCGCCCAACGATTAATAAAGTCTTGAATTTCTGTTTCGCTTACGATCAAGAAGGAAGAAAATATACTCTGCAAATAACAAAACTAGCTGCTTCAATAATTTTATTTTGATCGAGATAAGATTCGCTGGCGGCATTTCCGCCAATGCAAACAGCTTCATCAGCTATCGTTGTGAACATGGCATCTTTATCAGCCTCCGAAAAAACCGCAACAGTCTTTATTCCCATTTCGCGAGCTGTCCGCATAACCCGAATGGCAATTTCTCCGCGATTGGCAATTAATATTTTTTTTATTGTTTTCATTTTTTTCAAGCGTCAATAGTTGAAAATTACATTCTAAAAACTCCAAATCCCTGTGCTCCCTCAAATGCTGTGTTGTGAATTACTTCCATACACAACTTCAGATAATTTCTCGTCTCGCGTGGGTCAATCACTCCGTCATCCCAAAGCTGTCCGCTGGCATACCAGGCGTTGCTTTGCTTATCAGCTTCCTGCACCATGTACGATGCCATTGCCTTTCCTTGTTCTTCGTCATAAGTAATTCCCGATTTCTCTGCAGCTTGTCTTCCGATAGTTTGCATTACACCCGCTAATTGGTCGGGACCCATTACCGCAATTTTGGAATTAGGATAGGTGAAAAGAAAACGCGGTTTATAAGCACGGCCGCACATAGCATAATTACCCGCACCATAACTGGCACCGGTTATAATTGTAATGGCCGGCACCGTAGAATTACTTACAGCGTTTATCAGTTTTGCTCCGTGTTTTATGATTCCCTCCTCTTCATATTTTTTCCCAACCATGAATCCGGTGATGTTTTGCAGAAAAAGAAGCGGTGTATTATTCTGATTGCAAAGCTGAATGAAGTGCGCCCCTTTATTGGCAGCTTCCGAAAACAATACTCCGTTGTTGGCAATAATTCCAATCTGATAACCATTGATTTTTGCGTAACCGGTTATGAGTGTGCTTCCATACGCAGGTTTAAATTCCGAAAATTCGCTTCCATCAACAATTCGCGCAATTAATTCGCGCTGGTCAAAAGGAATACGCACATCGGCAGAAACAACACCAAGTATTTCTTCCGAAGAATAGTTGGGTTCTTTTACTTCCGTTATATGTTCAGTGTCGTCTGTTCTTTGTTTAAGATTAGAAACAATTTCTCTGGCCAGTCTTATTCCATCCATCTCATCTTCGGCCATATAATCCGAAACCCCTGAAAGAGTGCTGTGCATTTTCGCTCCGCCTAAACTTTCTTCATCGGTTACCTCATTCGTTGCCATTTTTACCAATGGTGGACCGGCAAGAAAAACCTTTGCCTCATTCTTCACCATAATTACATAATCGCTCATACCTGGTATGTAAGCACCACCCGCTGTGCTGCTCCCGAACACAATAGAAATGGTAGGAATGCCGAGTTTGCTTCGCTGTGTTATTCCGCGAAAATTGGCGCCCCCATAATTAAAAATCTTTGCCTGATCTGGAAGATTGGCACCGGCACTTTCCACCATGTTAATCATGGGCAATCTGTTCTCCGTTGCAATTTCACCAATGCGTAAACCCTTCTGCAAGGTGGCATAATCAATAGCACCGCCTTTTATAGTTCCCACATTTGAATTAAGCATGCACATTCTGCCGCTTACAAAACCAATACCGGCAACCACCGTTCCACCGGTGCCGAATCCATCGGCACCCCAACCGGCAAATGGGCATAGCTCCATAAAAGGCGAATCAACATCGAGCAGCATTTCAATTCTTTCACGGGCCAAAAGCCTCCCGGCTTTTTTAGTGCGCGCCAGATATTTTTCTTCTCCCTGAAAAAGTGCCTCTTTTTGTTTCGATTCAAGCTCAACAATTTTCTCCTTCATCATCGTCAGGTTGCGTTGATAGCTTTCGGAGTTGCGATTTATTTTAGATTGGAAAACGGACATAGTAGCTCTGATATTTCTGGGGGGCAAGGTAAATCGATTTTTTAAAATTCAAACAACCATTCGAAAAATTGAAAGTGTGCTATTTTACAAAAACACAACCCTCCGTTCTCTAACTCATTTTGAAAAGTAAGCGGATTTTTAAATTTTAAAACATTAAAGAAAAAATCAATGCCCGTATTCCAAAAATCAACTGATGAGGTGTATCAGTAGTTTGCCTAATAATAGTTCCACAAAATGGCTTGGGTTTACCCTCTTTGCACACAACAACTATGTCGGCAAGTTGAAGTAAGTTCTACAATCTATATCCTTAATTTCAGGATAAGTCGTAACTTCTAAGCCTATTGCTGTTACATTTAAACTACAG
>CAIYOV010000213.1 GCA_903927935.1 uncultured Bacteroidota bacterium
GAAATATTAAGTGTTGTTGTTGTATAGTTTGAGTAAACACTCCCATCCATACCTGCGGTAATATCTGCAAAAGTGCCGGTATTAGGGTCCCGCTGCCATTTAACGGAAGGAGCAGGAGTTGAAGATGAAGTGCTGCTAAATGTGGCACTGTAACCATAACAGGCGCTGGCATTACCAGGTTGAGTTGCCACTGTTAATGTGGTAGTTTCTCCTATCTGTGTTCTGCCGAATGATATTTCACCGGTAGCTTGTGTGGAAGTAGAAGTGCGGGTTCCAGTTGTGGTTGCATACCATGTTCCGCTGGTTAATCTGCGCAGTTTAAAACTATCGGTAACCGCTCCACCATCAACATCGCCTGCCACGAAAGTATATGTAGGAGAGTATGAGGTAAAGCCAGCCACACTATTGTTACTTAAATCCCAGGTGCGGTTAACACTCTTTGCAGCGTTGATTCCCGAACTTGTTATAGCTGCATCATCGCCTGATGCGGTAGATGCGACAATTGAACCTGAGCCGCTTACTGTTCCGACAAAAGCTAGGGTAACCGGTGCGTAAACACTCGCATCGCCAATACAGAATGTTTTTGAAGGGGCTGCAGAATTAGGTATATACATTTCTTCGTTACCATAAATGTATTTGCCCGCTGCTGCACCACTTACGCTACCGGTTGTTGGTATTGCTATTCTATTTGATCCTGTCTTTATTATTCCACTTGTGAAAGTGAGTGTATTATTTATAGTAGCTACAGCAGTGCTTCCGCCAATGCTTAAAGTATCGGTGGATTTATTAACCGTTAGATTATAGAATGCCTGAGCGCTGGCGGTTCCTTTTATTGATTGCGCAATAGTTCCGTTAAAGTTAACGGTGCCGGTGCCGTAAGTGAAAGTTCCCCCGTTGTTAATCCAATCGCCTGCTGCATTGATGGTTGTAGCAGTTCCTTTATCAAAAGTTCCGGCAGTTAAAGTTAAATCTGAATTGAGCGTTAAAGAAGCAGTGCTTCCGCTTACACTCAATGTATTTGAACTTTTGTTTACTGTAAGTTTATTAAAAGTTTGTGCTGCAGCAGTACCATTAATTGCCTGTGCACCGGTGCCATTAAAAGTTACCGTACTGCCCGAAGGTGTGAAAAAAGCACCGCTGGTATTGGTCCAGTTGCCGGCCGACATGTTAATAGCGGTGGCAGTTCCTACATCGAATGTTCCAGCAGAGAGCGTCATATTTCCATTCAGATTTATAGTAGTTATGCTTTGACCGGCAGCTAGGGTGAAGCCGCTTTTGTTTACCGTAAGGTTATTGAAGGTTTCTGCGCTTGCAGCACCTTGTATGGCCTGGTCAACTACAGTGCTGTTAAACGTAACAGTTCCGCTGCCTGATGTAAAATTGCCACCGTTGTTGTTCCAGTTACCGCCTGTCATGTTTATAGCAGTTGCTGTACCTTTGTCGAATACACCTGCATTCAGAATCATATCACCACCAACGTTAAGGGTGGTGGTACTTCCACCCACGGTTAACGTATTTGCATTCTTGTCCACACAAAGCGTATTAAAGGTTTGAGATGCTGAAGTACCACCCAATGTTTGATTGCTGGTTCCTGTAAAGTAAACCGTGCCCGTAGATGGGGTAAACGTTGAAGCAGTAGCTTTAGTCCAGCCACCCGAGCCATATACGTTTATACTTTCTGCGTTTGCAATCAATGTTCCGGTGCTCAACACAATTCCGTTTACGGCAATGCTATCCCATAAATCTGACCCTGCGCTGCTGGCATACGTGAATGTTCCTCCAATATTCAACACTCCGTTATCGCCAATATTTGACGAACCTGACATATCTAAGTTATTGGTTATAGCGGTAATCGCTCCCAAATCATAAGGAGTGCTTCCATTCAGTTTTAAATTATAATAAGTGCCCGGGTGAATCTGACAACTATCACCGGTTTGATACAGGGTAATTGTTCCACCGCTCAGCGAATAATTTCCGTTCAGTTCGGGATATACATAATTATCGGTTGCACGAGAAAGTTTTAATTCAGTTGTGCCGCTCATGGTAATACCTCCATCGCCTGAAATAGTGTTAGTGCTTTCATCTATAATTACAGAACCACCTATCACGAGCATACTATCCACAACCATATCTCCTGCCAGTGTTTTGGTGCCGGCATTGGCTGCTTTAAGTATGCAGTACGAAACGGAAGGAACGGTAATGGTTTGCGAACCGCTACCGCTGTATTCAACAATATTAGGTGCTGTAGATACATCCAAAAACCCGGTACTCATAATAGTGCCTGTTGATGAAAGTGAAGAACTGGCGTTATTGATCCAGATAGATGTTGATGCGTGTGCGCCTGTTACGTTTCCGTAAACAGTAATGTTTCCAATGCTGTTTACAGTGGTATTAGCGGCTAACGATAGTGTAGTGTTAACACCCGAGGTACCAATAGTAATAGAGGTATTCGCTTCTATCAACTTGTTGTTTGTAATAGGGAAACTTCCACCGGCAGCAGTGGTAAATGTTCCTCCGGTTCCACTTAGGTGTGCGCTGCTTCCGTTAAAAACAAATGAAGCACCGGAAGCCATTGCCATTGCACCCGATAAAGCCAACTCTCCCGATACGGTTAAAGTACCTGAGGACTGTGTGTAAGCTGTTCCGGTTGGCATGGTCATATATACCGTTGTAACGTTGCCGTTAACGGTTGGTGAAGTTGCTGAAGAAAGCAGCAACTCATTACCTATATTCATCACACCGTTATTAGTAAAAGTAGAGGTACCGTACATATCTAAACTTCCATCTACATTAAATGTTTTGGTGCTGTTTACAGTTAAAGCTCCTCCGCTCTTAATGTCTAAGAATTTTACTGTATCGGTTGCTGTGACAGTAACCGTATGCCCGTTTTCGATGGTAGCAAAACCCGATTTGCCGGGCACACAACTGCAGGCCGCCCCTGAACCGCCTGCTGTGTAACTCCAGGTGCCGGTGGCGCTGGCATCGTTCCAGTTACCGGTTTTACGAGAGTAAACGTAATTATACATAGGGGTTGAATTGCGGTCATTGGTACCAATTACCCAGTGATGAGCTAAATTAGCCAGCGAAAGACCTGTGCGGTGACCGGTAGGGGAACTTAGGGCACCAGAGGTGGTTACGTGCGTTCCCGCACTGCCGGGGGTACCGCTGTCGTACCAAATCATTTTCAAATTCGATATGCTGCCCTGCGAGCCCATATCCGTCATTTTTACATCGAGGCTATAAGTTCCACCTGTTACCGAAGAGTAAGAAATATCAGAATGCTTATCGGCTATCTGCTGAATATTGGAGCCTTCATTATCGGTATAGCTTAGCGTAGTGGCTGAATAAGAATCAGTATGTGTTACCGATACATATCCAGCACCCGTTGGGCTTACTGTTGAATTGATAGTAACCGGACGGTAATCCGTTGTGGTACCTATCGGGAATAAACCGTAATAATTGCCAGAAGAGCTGGTAATAGCCGAAGCCGGCCAGTAACGTTTAAATGTTCCACCATAAACCTGACCGGTAGTATAGCTGAGAGCTGCACCCGAACCATTTCCCAATTGCAAGGTGTAGCCATTGGCATTAAAATTTGCCCCGCTTAAACTAAGCGTATTCGTAACCAGTACATCGTTATTCATCTGGATGGTGGTTCCATATGGTGTACCGGTTAGTCCGTAAAAAGTTTCGCTACCTGTTCTGCTAATAACTTGCGTTCCGCCACCGTTAAAGGTTACCGTATAAGTGGAAGGCGTAAAGGTTCCGTTATCTGTCCAGTTGCCTTTTATTGAAATATTTCCTGCCAGTGTAACTGTGCAGCTTGAATTGATGGTAAGGTTGCCGAAAGTGATGGCAGCTGAAGGGGTAATGGTACCCGTGCCACTGAATTGTTGTGTGCTGCCTACTGCAAAAGTGAGCGTAGTGGTAGCAGCCGTTAGGCCCTTGGCAAATTTAATGGTGCTTCCGCTGGTAGAGGATAGTACCGGAGCAGTAGCTCCTCCGAAGCTAAGTGAAGGTGCCGAGGTTCCATTAAAATTAATATTACCCGTACTGGTTACAGCGATGGTTCCGCTTTTGCTATCTAAGGTAACAGAGCCTGTAAAGTTTAAGGTTCCTGTGCTAACGGTTACAACTTCTGTGGCTACCGCGTTATTGTTCATCCATGTAACGGTTCCACCCAATGTAAATGTTCCGCTGGTTACATCTACTTTGCAAACACGTGTAATACCGCTGTTGTTTCCCGAATAAATAAGGTTGCCGCTTACAGTGCAAGCACCCGGACCTACGGTTAAGTTTGAGTACCTGTTGTTTTTACTGGGTTGGTTGAGGGTGCAGTTACCGCTTACGGTTAAACTAACACCGCTGGCCAATGTGAGCGAACGGTTTTTATTAGTTGTACTAAGTACCAGATTAGCGCAAGTAGTAGAACGGTTCATGGTTACAATACAATCGGTAGTGCCGCTTGTTTTACCTATCTGAAGGTTGGGCAGGTTTAGCGTAGAGCTGCCATCAATAGTTTGAGCGGTTCCTATAAAGGTAATAGTAACTGAGCCCGCTGATATTGTTCCGTTATTAGTAAAGTCTCCTTTCAGGTCAAAGTTGTCGTTCATATTAAACGTACCCGATGAGTTTATAGTCATGTTGCCATTTACAGTGAATGTTCCAGCACCGGCTACTAAGGTAGTAGAGGCACTGCTCATAACGTTCACCGTATTCATAATAATATTCTTTGTATCGGTTATGCTACCGGTGCCATAAAAATTGGCGGTTCCTTTTCCACCCCAGTCAACGTTGCTTCCGGTAATAGTATAGTTGCCATGGAAATTAACCGTACACCCGGTAAAAAAGGTCATCTTATTTGCATCATCGGAAAAATTAGAGTTAAAGGTGATGGTACCTCCACCGGTAAATACAATAGATTGATTTGAACTGGTAATAGCCACTGCCGGAGTAAAACTTATAGAACCCGTACCGACCTGAAATTTGTTGGTTCCGGTAGTTGACCAGTGAGAAAAGGTTCCGGTAAATCTCATATCACCAGGACCTGCATCAATTAGGTATGTATTGTTTTTGTTACTTGGGTTAATATCCAGCGCACCATTACATATCAAAGTGTTGCCGTTAGTAATAATTTTTAAAGTGGCATTGGTGGCTGTCGCGTTTCCTAAACTTAAGTTATGGCAGGTATCATCACCATCTACAGTAACTACCACACCGCTGTTTATAATCACATCATCACTACTGGCAGGTACCCCTGAAGGACTCCAGATAGAAGCACTGCTCCAGTTACCGTTTGAAATGGCGGTTTTTGTTGCAGCTTGTATGCTATTGCTGAATACAAGCACCAAAAGGAAAGCTCCAATAAATGCTATTGCATTTAAGAGCTTTTGTTTTAAAAATACTTTTAGCTGAGTTTTTTTCCCTTTCATAATCCCTCGTTTTCATTTTACAAAATCCTCGTGCATGTATTTCTTGTTCTAACATCCGATTAGGAAAAAAATAATACATACAACTTTATTCCTTTACGTCTTCCATTTCGACAAGGTTCAATCTGTGCTCGATAAATTACAAAAACAAACTTGTGGGGCGACTGAAATGCTTGGCGGCACGCCTGCGCAACCTTGTATTCGGCTGGTTTACAGCTGAGACACCTAGCACTAAAAAAAAGCAATTGTAACAATACGGGCATTGTAAGTTAGGCCTGTAAATTTCAAACTTCACCAATATAGAATCGTATAATTTAATCAGTAATTTGAATAAAGTATCTACATGCTTATCAGTAGTCATATAATAAAAAGGGCCTTGCGCTTTGCGGGCAGTTGCGCTTTAGTGTTTGCATCTCTTCAAAGCATGTGTCAAAAAAATGAGCTGCATGGCGAAGCAACTACCTACATGAGTATTCATTCTGCCAAACAGATAAGCGGCCTGGGATATGCCTCTATTTACAACCATACAAATTTCTGGCAGGTGCGCTATAACTATGAGGACCAGAATACGGTTTCTTTTTTATGGGGAAAACCGTTTAGCAAGCAAAAGAAATTTTTTGTGGAGGCCATTCCCACTATAGGTCTATCGGTGGGGAACTTTATTGGTGTTAGTCCGGCTGTTCAGCTTTATGCCGAGAACGGTCAGTTTGAATTTTTCAGCTCTAATCAAACTTCGTTTTGCATTACCGACATCAAGAAAAGTTTCTTTTTTAACTGGACCGAAGCACTCTTCAAATTCAGAGATATTGTAAAAGTGGGTGCTGCTTTTCAGTATACCAAAGGATACCCGGCAGCGCTAACGCAAAACAAAGAAGTGGTACAACAGGAGCCGGCACAGTTAATTGATGTGGGCCCTTTAGTTGGTTTTCAATACAAGAAGTTTTATCTCTCCGGTTATTTCTTCAACTTATGGCAGCCGCAACGGCACTACGCTGTTAGCTTAACTTACAACTTCCGTTAAGCTTATTTTTTATTGAAACTATTTAGAAGAAACACCTGTTGTTAACCAGGCTGTTTTCCGGCAAAAACAGCTTCTTGTTTTTGCAAAAAAAACTCTCTCGTTCATAATGTAAAACAATGATAGTAATCATACTGCTTTCTGAAACAAAGATGCACACTGTTGCGATATAAACACGCCCCTGTTAATGAAATTTACGACAACAAATCAGTGAACCTGGTAATTGTCCTACTTTTGGCAGGAATTAGATAAGTAATACCATAGTATAAAACCCCAAACTCATGAGAAATATATTACTCCTTCTTGCTCTAATAACCGCCCCATATATAATGAATGCACAAATGCTGACGCCTACCGTAATAGCCAGCACAGGTGGATTTTCATCGAATGCCAATGGCAGTTTATCGTATACGGTTGGCGAAATGACCATGGTGCAGACGTTCAGTGCCAGCGGCAATATTCTTACACAGGGTTTTCAGCAACCCAACGATAACATTACGGGTCTGCTGGACTTAACTCAGGATGCTTTCGGTTCGTTTGTAATTTACCCAAACCCCGCAGTAGATAATATGTGGTTTGGTTTACAGTTACCCGAAGAAGGAAAAGTTCAGATTACCCTCTACAACGGTATAGGACAAAAAATTTCGGATGTATTCAACACCCACTACGACAGCGGAAAAATGGTGGAACAGCTCAACGTTTCTATGTATGCAGCGGGAGTTTATATGCTTACCATGAATTTTGTATCGGATAATGACGGTAAAATTCACAGCAGCACTAAAAAATTTCAGGTCATCAACTAAAATTAAATAAACTCTATTATATAAATCAAACTAAACCACATGAAAAAATTATTCTTAACCCTATCACTTTTCTGTGCAATTATACTGGGTGTAATGGCACAAGCCCCCGGCCTGATGAACTATCAGGCGGTGGTTCGCCAAGCCAACGGAAACCCTGTTCCCAACAATACCAATGTAGCCATGCGCTTTACGGTGCACAACAGCACTTCAACCGGCACGGTAGTATATCAGGAAACCACTACAAAAACAGCTAACCAATTTGGTTTGGTAACCCACCAGATAGGCAGCGGAAACGTAGTTAGCGGAACCATTGCAGGTATTAACTGGGGCAACGGAGCTAAATATTTACAGGTAGAAATTGACCCTGCCGGAGGAACCAGTTATGCCGATATGGGAAATTCGCAATTAGTAAGCGTTCCTTATGCCATGTATGCCGCTAACGGGCCGGCCGGAGCTACAGGACCAACCGGTGCTACAGGATTAAATGGTTTAACCGGACCTACAGGGCCAACAGGTGTTGGAACTGCAGGACCAACAGGACTTAAAGGAGCTACCGGTGCCACCGGAGCAACAGGTGCTGGTGCCGGTGCCACCGGCCCAACAGGGCCAACCGGGCCTACAGGAGCTACCGGTGTTGGATTAGCCGGACCGACAGGACCTACCGGTCCTGCAGGCAGCGGAGGTTCGGGTGTTGCTTTCAGAGCAAGTTACCCGGGTACTGTGGCTATGCAAACCGGAACTACACCACTTACTTACACTGTAACAAACTTTAATGACGGAGGCGGTTATGCAGCAAGTGCCTTTACCGCACCTTCTGACGGGGTTTATCATTTTGAATCAGAGATTACTTTTTTCCCACTTGCTTCTACTGCGCGAATAGGCATTGCTGTTTTATTAAACGGCAGCGTTTATGCCCGAAATTATGGCTATGGTAATACCGAATATTCAAGTACCAGTATCAGCGTAACTATGCAGCTAAGTGCAGGCGATGTAATTACTACCGAAGGCTTCAATAGCGGACCTACCACTAACCTGACTATAACATCAGGGTCGGTTTACAACTATTTTTCAGGCTTTCAAGTGTATTAATCTTCGAACTTATACCGGCTAAATAAAAATGGGCGATCCGTTCTTACGGGTAGCCCATTTTTATTTAGCCGCTTGCTTAATTAATGCAACTCCGTTTAATATGTTGCGAAAGAATAAAATATGGGAGAGGCCGCATTTATACAATTGGATTTACCCCTCACTCCATAGCAAACAACTGCCGCGTTTCGGGTTTATCTCTGTAAATAACCTGTGCTGCTTCGTGCACCCTCTTATGATATTTGTAAACGGTGTTATATAAAGCTATGCGTTTTTCGGTGCTGCGTATGCGCAGGCGTTTTATATACTCCTGCTCTAATTCTGCATCGGCCAGGTTACCGGTTTGCGTATTGAAGTTGGTTAATACTGAAGCCGGCATACCCGCAGCAGTAAGTTCAGCGGTGTAATCACCGGCAACCCTGCGCATGGTAAATAAATTAAGTACCCGCTTCAAAACACCGCGCTCGCGTTCCCGCCTGGATTCAGGAAACCCAAACTCGCGCAGTTTGCGCTCGTTTTCGGGAAAGGCGCGTTTTACATAATACTCCAAATCGTCTTCAGCAGCCCAGCATAATTTATGTTGGACAGCAATGTTATCGGTGTAAACCTGTATTTCATCGCGCATCAGTTCATCGCTGGGGTGTTCTTCAAATTTTTCGATAGCCGTGAGCCAGTTAGCGCCATATGTGGCATCGAGGTTGGCATCAAAAGCAGTAAAGCCGGCAAGCCGGTCAACAAAGTGCTTGTGAATGGTGCGGTTCTTCTCGATAAACACGGAGTCTTCCATAAAAGTTCCAAGGCGTTCCTGTTCAGAAGGGTTCATTTGCCTTAAAATTTAAGTGATGAATGCAGAATTTTAAGCCAAAAGGCAGGCAAATCGGAATTAAATTAGGAAAAAACAGAGTTGCCTTGCCTAAAAACCAATATTCTATTCCCAAAAATAGCTTGGCAAATTCTAAAAACCAAATTTTTTTTTGCCAGAACACTTTTTTTTCTTGACAGACCATTTTTAAAATTTGACAGGACACTTTTTTTTATTGCCACACCATTTTTTGAA
>CAIYOV010000214.1 GCA_903927935.1 uncultured Bacteroidota bacterium
CTGTTTTTCCGTTTTATGCCCCCTATTTTAGGCTTAATTTAATGGCTGAAAACTTTAAACCATTGTACCAGCAATGGTTTCAGACTAAGATAGGAAATAGATTTGTTTCCGAAAAAAAGACAAATATTTTGGCATTAACATCGCTAATGGACCCAAACTTAAATCAAAATATTAAGGCATTAATTAACGGATTTGGATAAGGATAATTTTTAAGATTCACTTACCCTTTTTTGTAACCTCTGTATTACCCCGGGCAACATATCCTTTATTCCTTCAAGCATTGAATTAATCCGGTCGCGGTTTTTGCAATCAAAATCCGTCTCTTTAAGTAGGTCTAAAAATTGAGGTAATAGTGGCGGTAGTTTTTCTAAATAAGCAAGGGTAGATTTGATTTCTTCAATCGGAAGTTTCTTTATGCCTTGTTCCAATTCGAAGAGAGAATCGAAAACAGGATAGATGGTTTTATCACAATTATAGAAATAACTATTGACTTCGCGTGGGCTTCGAAAAGTAATGCTTTTTTGCTTTTCAATAAGTGCTTTGAAATCAATTTGTGGGATAGTGAACATAAATCTATTCAAGATATTAGGCATTAACATCGCTGATTGGCGCAAACTTAAATCAAAATTCTCCGGGTGTCTCAACTTACATCTGTCCAAATACATCAAATGTATTTGCATTGCGAAAAGTTCGGTTGAAGCCCAGCCTATCGCTTTATTATTTTTGTAAATAGTAAACCGGTTAGATGAAGTTTTGTAAGTAGAAAGCACATAAGAATTTGTAACGCTTCTATCCAGCCTTACTAATTGCGGAAACTCGCCATCTGCATAAATCATTCATATAAATCTAATCTTCAAAAATTAAATGTGCTGCTATCAAATGAAAGTTTTAAAAAATGCCCCACCAATCACAGGGCATTTTTTATCTACTTATATCCGTCATAAGTGAAAGTTATTGTGCTTCCACTGGCAGTAACCAGAATGGTAAGCGTTATATGGTTACCGGAAATTGCACCAGAGCCGACAAATACATAGGCGATACCCGAATCATAAATAGTTTGACTTGGAATACCTATTGAGCCTGATGTGGCGACATCAACAGTTAGGTCTCCGATTAGACCAAGGAAGCTCAGTTTATCTACTGAACTGCCGTTAATTATGGTAAGTGATTCTGTACTTGATGACCCACCACCGGTAAGCGTTCCGGAATAATTACCTAACCATTTTGTGCGCCATTCAATAGTGCAATTAGTGCCCTCATAAAATAACGGACAAGTGCAGGTGCCGTCATGGCAATGTCCGCCATTAGAGCAAACAACATTGCCACACGGGTCTTTTACGCAGGATGTGATTTGGGTTAATAAAGTGAATAGAAATAAAAGACTGAAGACTGATGAAAACTTTTTCATGAAAATGGATTTAGGTTTCTCCGCAAAGCCCCGGACGGAGTGATTTATAAAAAATCAGCGTGGAACTGATAGCTTATCCGCCCTGAGGCACTGAGATGCCCTAAACGAAATAAGTACAGTCCACGCCTTGCGTGAACGTTTGCTTATTCTTCTCGTTTAGTTTTGAAATTTCTCAGTTTTCAGGGCGAGAACAGCTAACGCTGATATTTTGATTGGTAATGTTTACATCATTCTTTTTTCGGTTAAGCCAAAAATAGGATTTTAAATTGCATGTATAAATCAAAAGATTAAAGTCAATAAAATTTTATTTGCTTTATCGCAATGAGCTTAAGTCCACTTTTTTCAGTGACACAATTAAAACTGGAAAGAATCTTCCTAGGACAAAAGAATGATTTTGATTTCCTGATTAGTCGCGACCAACTGGATACAGTTCTTGCTGCAATTGAAAAACAGCAAGCATCTTCTGTTAAGGAACTAAACTATGTTACCCTCATCCAGGATATCGGCAGCGCATTTATACCGGAACTAAAGAAACTAATTGCAAGAAAAAAGATTTCCGCATCCAAAATAAAACAGATGCAGTACTTAAACAGCGTATACATCAGGTCTGTTTACTTGGAGACAATACAAGCTGGCAGATCGTTTGATTC
>CAIYOV010000215.1 GCA_903927935.1 uncultured Bacteroidota bacterium
GATTCAATAAATACAATGTAAAACTAGCACGCTCAAATCGGCATAAAAAAGGAAGCTGGTTGAAAAAGGGAAAGCCTTTGCCAAACAGGTAAAAACAGCTGCTGAACAGATAATTATTGTTTATTATGCAGACCGAATTGAATAATACATCGGTAGGTAGAAACAATAAAGGCGCTGAATCAGCGCCTGTAGATATGTAGAGTGGAATGAGATTCCCTGCTAGTTTAAACTTCTAAAATCAACGGGCACCAATTTACTTACACCCGCCTCTTGCATGGTAACTCCATAAATAACATCCACGGCACTCATTGTTTGTTTGTTGTGCGTTACAATGATAAATTGAGAGTTTTCACTGAATTTCTTTATCATATTCGTGAATTTGCCCACATTGGCATCATCCAAAGGAGCGTCTACCTCATCTAGGATACAGAAAGGGGCTGGTTTAATCAAGTAGATGGCAAATAGGAGGGCAGTGGCTGTAAGCGTCTTCTCTCCTCCACTTAATTGTCCAATAGAAGATGGACGTTTTCCCTTCGGCTTAGCTACAATATCGATACCGGTATCCGCCAGGTTTTCAGGGTCTACCAATACCATGTCTGCTGTATCATCTTCTGTAAATAATGCTTTGAATACATTCTGGAAGTTCTCCCTTACTTTATTGAAGGTTTCCAAAAACTGTTGATTGGCTGTTGCTTCCACTTCTTGAATGGTTAACATCAAACTATCTTTTGCAGTAACTAGATCATTTTTTTGCTCTAGGATAAACTCATACCTTTTTTTCATTTCAGTATAAGCTTCTACTGCAGTTGGATTAATCTCCCCAATATTTTCCAGTCTTTTGCGTTGCCTTTCATTTTTTTCCTTCAGTTCTTCCAAAGGGGTGTCGGTAGTTCTAGGTTCATCAATGATGGCATCCAAATTTACTTTAAACTCAACTTGTAATCTTTCCTTCATTCCGGCCAGTTGTAATTTGAGGTCGGTTAGTTTGTCCTTGATTTCATTGAGTATAGTATCAATGCCTTCTTTTGATTTATGCTTATGCCTTAATTCGCTTTCTTTTTCAGCCAAAGCATTTCTTTGATTATAATACGACTGATCTGCTTCATTTAGTTTTTTCTCTTCCGCTTCTTTGTTTTGCAACATACCTAGCAGCGTTGATTCCAACTCAGCTAATAGGGTACTCGTAACAGTTATATTATTGCTAGCTTCTGTTAGCTGTGTATCACTGTTTTCTATTTGCAGGGTCAAGTCATTTAGCTGATTGCTCTTAAAGCTAAACTCTTGTTTTAAAGAAGCAATTTTACTTTGTTGTTTGGTGTGTTGTAGGTTGCCTTCATTAAAAGCACCAGTGGCCGTATTGTATTCCAGTTCTGCTACTGTATAATCTTGTTCTGAAACTTGTAATTTATTATTCAGTTCTTGCAGTTGATTATTAATAGTAGTTAGTTCTTCTCTGGTGCTAGCAATCGCTTCATGGTTGCCCTCCAATTGCTCTTGTAAATCTGCTAAGCGGATACTGCTGCTTTGCTCCAAGTGCTGTAAATTCTCTAATTTATTTTGTAAGGAGAATACCAGGTTGGTCAGTTGGTTGATTTCCTGTTGCGTTTGGTTGATGGCATTTTCTTTCAACTGCTCATTGTAGGTCATGGCTTCATTGTGTTGACTTTGAATCTTTTCTTTCAAAGCGATAACAATGAGTTCTTGCGCAGCAACTTCTTCTACTAATTTTTCTAGGTTTTTTGCTCTTCCTATTTTCTTGCCTTCAAATATTCCAACACTACCTCCGGTTAAAGAATATTTTCCTTTTACATACTTGCCATTTTTTTCTAGTACAACTGCGCCATTGCTATTTTGAAGTGCTTCTTCATTCTCAGCAATGAATACGTTGCCTAAGAGATGCTTGGCTAAGTTGCTGTATTTTTCATCAATTTCCACAACGCTCAGGGCTGGTATTGTTCCTGCTGGTTGATGCTGTGCTTCAAATTGAGTAAACTTATCTTGTAAGAAAAAATTGGCTTTCCCTTTTTTGTTTTCATCCAATAAATGGA
>CAIYOV010000216.1 GCA_903927935.1 uncultured Bacteroidota bacterium
AAAAATTCTATTTTTGGTTCGAATCGAAAAATTCGCAATGAAGCATTTATACTTAATTGTTGGGCTGTTTATCGCTACCTCTGTTTTTAGCCAAAAGGTAAAAATATACGGAACCGTTACGGACGAAAAGGACAGTACCATGTTTGGTGTAGTAGTGGCGGTTAAAGGAACTACCATAGGAACTACAACCGATATGGACGGCAAATATGAGTTGCAGTTGGAAGCCAGCACTCATTCCCTTGAATTTAGTTATGTAGGTTATGAGACCCGTAATTTTCTAATTACCACTATTGGTTTGAAGGAGAAAAGGCATGATGTTAAAATGACGGACGATACCAAGGAAATGGATATTGTGGTAGTAACCGGAACTAAATATGAGAAGAAATTGAGTGAAGAAGTGGTTTCGATGGAAGTGTTAAAGGCATCGGTTATCAATCAGAACAGTGCCAGGATGGATGAAGCGATGAACAAAGTGCCTGGTGTAAACATGCTTGGTAAAACCATTGCCATTAGGGGGGGGAGCGGTTTCAGCGATGCCACCGGTAACCGCGTTTTAGCGTTGTTAGATGAAATGCCCATTATCAGTCCCGAAAACGGAAGCATACGTTGGGAAACCGTTCCTATAGAAGAATTAGAACAGGTAGAAATTATCAAAGGCTCGTCATCGGCTTTATATGGTTCCTCCGCGCTTAATGGAGTTTTGAACATGCGTACCATTCAGCCAAAGCCTGAGATGGTAAACAAGGTGCTTATCAGTTATGGTTTTTATGGTCAGCCGTATCAGCATACCTGGAGCAACTGGTGGAACCGCAAATACATAAAGCATAATGGCGATACTATTAACCGGGTGCAACACCCCATGTTTGGTGGCGGCTCTTTTGTTCATGCCAAGCAATATGGCGACTTTGGTCTGGTGTTAAGCGCTGCCTATAATCAGGACCAGGGCTTTCGCCAGCAAAACGATTATAAGCGCGCACGTGCCAGTGCAAAGTTGCGTTACACTCCCCATAAACTGGCTAATCTTACCGTTGGATTAAACATGAACTTCTTTCATGAGAATCTGAAAGACTTCTTTACATCGGCAGGCGTTGCTACATATATGTACGTTCCCGGTCAGGTAGCCCTTACCCGTACCCGTACTTTTAATATTGACCCGTACGTTAATTATTACGATAAGCATGAAAACCGCCATAGTTTAAAGTTCCGCATTTATAACACGATGTATAACTCCACAACCGGAGATAGCACCGAGAGCACGCAATATTATGTAGATTACAGTTTTCTGCGGAACTTCAAAAAAATCAATCTGGTTATCATTACAGGTGCGAATGGATATTATACCAGCATCTACGGAAAGACTTTCGGAAGTTTAACCAGTGCTTATTATAACACCCGCAGCGTTTCGAACGTAGCTGCTTATCTACAGGCAGAAAAGAAATTCTTCCACAAACTAACGGTTACTGGAGGTATGCGTTTTGAATATGCCATGCTCGATACATCTGTAGTTTATTATCCGTTTCCAAATCTCAGTAAACTTGCCAAGCGCGATTCTGCTCACCAAATGAAGTCACCGGTGGCTCCGTTGTTCCGTTTTGGATTAAACTTTCAGGCAACCGAGGGAACTTTCATCCGCGCCTCAATTGGTCAGGGCTTTCGCTATCCAAGTATGGCAGAAAAATTCGTACATACAGTGCGAAGTGGTGCCGAGGTTTATCCAAACGCTGATTTAAAACCCGAAAGCGGTTGGAGTGCCGAAGTGGGTATTAAACAAGGCGTAAAAATCAGCAAGTGGATGGCTTATTTTGATGTTGCAGGCTACATTATGCAATACCGCGACATGATAGAGTTTCAGGTAATGGACACTATTCCTGTAGGTGCAATTGGTATTCCCTTTCATGCCGTTAATATCGGACATGCTCGCATTATGGGGGTAGAAGCATCGGCTGTGGCTAACGGAAAAATATTCGGAGTGCCTTTGAACTTCCTGCTTGGTTATTCTTATTTATATCCTGAGAACTTAGATTACAATCCTGCAGACCCTAAATCAGTAAAGATTTTAAAATACCGCATTCAGCACTCGGCTAAAGCCGATATCCAAACCAACTATAAAGGAGTTACCCTGGGGGTAAGTGCTTTCCTGAATAGCTACATGAAGAATATTGATGATGTAGGTATCGGTGCGTTGCGTGTGGTAAGCGAATTCCGCAGAACCCACCATCATGCCGATTTTGTGATGGATATACGTGCAGGTTACAGTTATAAAGAAAAAGCCACCTTTATGTTTATTTGCAAAAACGTGCTGAACACCGAATACATGCTTCGTCCGGCTCTAATAGAAGCTCCGCGCAACTTTACTTTCCAGGTTGGATATAATTTTTGAAACCGAGTAAACAATGAGCTATACATAGTAGGCAAACCTTTGCCTGCTATTTTTTTTGTCTACTGCCAACTGACCATGCAACCCTTTTAACTTTCCCTCGGTCTTAGTGTTATCAGATAGTTTAATGTTTTAAAGTTTTTGATAGTTTCCCCAAACGCAGAATCCCTGCCTCCCCCGGTGGGGATTTTTGTTTTCCGCCACCGATAAGGTTTTTAGATTTACTCCATGAAGCAACAATCTGGTTACCGCTTCCTTAACTGGGCGCAAAATGAAACCTGCACCGCTAAAAATTTCTTTCAGCCCGAAACGGAGGAAGAATTGACTGAAATAATAAAGAGCGGCAGCAAAATCCGCTTAGTAGGAACGGGTCATTCATGGAGCTCTATTTGCCTGAACAACGATACCCTTATTAACCTTGACTTTTACAGCAAAGTGCTTGCACTGGATAAAGAGAAACTACAACTTAAGGTTCAGTCGGGCATTAAGTTGTGGCAACTGAATGAATATCTGGACAAAGAAGGCTTGGCACTTAAAAACCTTGGTTCAATTGCCAGGCAATCGCTGGCCGGAGCAATCAGCACAGGCACGCATGGAACAGGAATCGATTACCGGATTCTCGGCTCGCAAATAGAAGAGTTTACCTTAATAAAAGCGGATGGCGAAAAAGTAAAACTGCATGGTGAGCTAGATAAGGAGTTATTCAATATGTGTGTGGTTAATCTTGGTTGCCTTGGCGTTATTTCTGAAATTATACTGAATGTAGTTCCTGCTTTTAATCTGCACGATTACACTATGGCCATTCCGTTTGATGAAGCTGTTGAACGCTTAGATGAATTCATCAACAACACAGACCATTTTAAAATGTGGTGGTTCCCGCATACCGATAAAATGGTTTTGTACCGGTATAACCGTACGCATGAAAAAGCAAACGATTCCCGTTTCCGCCAATGGTTTATGGATGAATTTGTTTCAGTAAATGTTTACCGCCTTTTGCTAAAAGCAGGAAATATTAACCGCAGATGGAGAAAAACAATCAATGCACTTTTGATTAAGAACTTTGATAAACCTTTAGACCGGATTGAAAAGAGTTACAAGGTATTCAATGTTCCGGAGCCGCCAATACATCGCGAAACGGAATGGGCATTTGATATTTCTGATGCCAAAGATTTATTGCGCGAATACAAGCAACTGATTAGCTCCTCATCGCATCTAATAAACTTTATTCAGGAAATAAGATTTACCAAGGCAGATGATTTTGCATTGAGTGCCTGCTATGGAAGAGACAGTATTTGGCTGGGTGCTTACAATGCCGATAACTTTGAATGGAATGAATTGATGAGCGATTTTGAAACACTGGCTAAAAAATATAAAGGCAGGCCACATTGGGGAAAGGAGTTTACTATTGATAAAGAATATTTGCAATCTGTTTATCCGAAGTATGAGGAATTTAATGTGCTTAAAAAGCAATTTGACCCGCTTGAAAAGTTTACCAATAATTTCATCTCAAAAATATTTTGATAACTTAGTTTACTAAAACCCGCTTCGTTAATGGCTAATTTTAGAATAGAAATCCGTTATGCAGTGCTTATCACTTTGCTGATGTTGCTTTGGCTCAGTCTTGAGTTTATGGTTGGGCTGCACGATCAATACATTCAATATCATCCTTACATTACCATGTTTGCGCTTATCATTCCCATTGTTTGTGCCCGCATGGCAATTAGAGACAAGCTGGACATGCTGAATGGGAAAATTACTTTTAGAGAGGCTTTCATGACAGGTTTTTTAGTTGCTTTTTTTGCCGCTGTGCTTGCCGTTCCATCGCAGGTAATTTTCCATAAACTTATTAATCCCGATTTTTTCGATAACATGGTGGACTATGCCGCAAAGCGCGCTGAAAACTTAAACATGGATGTTGCCAAAGCAAGGCAGGATGCTGAAATGTATTTTAATCTCACATCCTACATTATTCAATCCGGTTTAGGAACATTGGTGTTCGGAACTATCGTTGCTGCAATTATGGCTTGGCGAATGCGGACAGTAGAATAATTTTATATGAAACGCTTCCTTTTCATTTCGGCTATTTTGTTTTTTGTATCTATTGAATTGGCGACTGCACAAAAGAAAAATGGTGACAATCTGAAACCCTATTTTTTTGTAATTCTCAAAAAAGGTCCGACCCGTGATCAGGATTCTGTAACTGCAGAAAAAATTCAGAAAGGACATATTGAAAGCATAAACAGGTTAGCCGCTTCCGGCAAATTAAATGTTGCTGGTCCGTTTTTAGACGAAGGAGAAATGCGCGGTATTTATGTGTTCGACTGCAGCAGCGAAGACAGTGTAAAAGCAATGTTGGAAAGTGACCCTGCAGTAAAAACCGGAAGACTGGCTTACGAAATCCATCCCTGGATGACGCAAAAAGGAACCTGCTTTAAGTAAGCGGCTCAAACAATCTGACAACTACCAATCTTAAAAACAGTTTCCACACAGGTATTATTCGATAAAAAATTTCGTGTTAAGACGGCTTTATCGGATAATACTTTGCTATTCGCCCTTTGAATACCCCTACTCGTACCTGAACTGCAGTGTTGTCTTATGTGATTTTAATCGAAATATGAAAAGCAAAGACTCCTCTTTTCTTACACGGAAAACAAACTACCATAGCCCGGAATACGTTTTTACATATGAGTATTAAATGCATTAATTAATGCTCATTGCCGGTATATAATTATGGTCTATACTGCGTTATCTGATTAAATGCAAACAACTGGATTCAAATATTATACGCCTTGAAACCCTTGCTGGTGTTGGTTTGTATAGTTTTGTTACTTCAGCGATTGTTTATATTATTTATTTGGCAAACTACTTGCGAAACATCTTTACATATATCATCGTTTTAATTGTTGAACACATTTAAAAGGCAGTTTTCAGGAATACTTAAAATATTAAAAACTCAGCTAATGAATAAACTGCTACCCACAGTTAACGGCAAGTATGTCGCAACTTACCTCTATCATTTTAATAACAATTACTGCATGTCATATCAGCTCCTTAATTTACAAAAGGCAGGTTTTGACTGTGTATTAATACATGCAAAATAGGTAGGGCAAAATGCAAAATATATATATCGAATAAATGAAAGCATCAAGTACACCAATACGTATCTTTAATATTAAGAATGAAATTATGAATATGAATAGACTTTTACTCTTGCTTGTAAGCGTTGCAATGTTCAGCGCGCAGGCGTTTGCCCAAAACGTTGGTATAGGAACGAATAACCCGAATACCAAACTTCAAGTAGAAGGGGCTATCAGTTCAACCCCTGTTTCTGCTGGTGCGCAGGCAGCTTATACTATACCTAACAATACTTCGGTATTTTATTTAACCTCCATATCGGGCACACAGGCTAACGCGTTAAGTATGGCTACTCCTCATGAAGGGCAATATCTTATTATACATAATGAGGATAACGACAATGCCACGTTTGCCGGCCAAACCATTACAGCAGGCAACAACATTACCTTTAACTATATGGACGGAGCATGGCGCTTGACTTCTAAAAGCGATGTGAGCGGAAGCGGTGTAACCGGAGCCACAGGTCCTACAGGAGATACAGGTCCGGTAGGTGCAAACGGGACAAATGGTGCAGTCGGGGCTACAGGTCCTGCTGGTGATACCGGCCCCGCAGGAGCAGCAGGGGCGCAAGGTCCAGCAGGTGCCACCGGTGCTAATGGCAAGGATTCTTATACTACCACTACTGCCAGTTACACACAGCCCGCTATTGGGAATAACGTATCGGTAAGTATGGCTAATACCAGCTGGATGGTTACCGGGCAGGTAGTATATGTGGGCGGCAGCGGAGGATATTATATAGTAAACTCTGTTACTAACAGCACAACAGCGGTGCTTACTTATTTTGGAGGCGGCAGTACAGGCATTGTAGGTGCATCGGGTTCCGGTGTTTCACCGTCAGGGCAAACAGGGGCAGCAGGAGCGAATGGCGCACCGGGTACAGCAGGCGCAACAGGACCGGCAGGGCCTGCACCTTCGGGAACAGGAATTGTAACGGTAAACGGTGGTGTGCTGGGCACGCCCGGTAATTTAACCGGTGATGTAACTTCGACCGGTCTAACTACAACTATTGCTAACGGTGTTGTTACTTCGGCTAATATAGCCAACGGAACGATTGCTCCCGTTGATCTTTCAAATATGGGAGCTTCATCGGGGCAGGTAATGCAATATAACGGCACAGCCTGGGTACCCGTGGATGCACCTGGTTTGAGCAGTAATTTATGGACAAAAACTTCAACAACCCTTTCGCCTACTACCGGCAACGATTTAGTAAACGTGCCAATTGACAGAACAGCCAGTTTTGCGGTTACCGGAAATAATACGGCAACTGCTTCGGCTACAGGTGATAGAGGAGGAGTAGCCGGACTTTTCAGTTTATCAGGTAATTCGGCAAATGGATATCTTGGTTATAATTCAAATTCAGGCTTTCCATCCACCCTGTCCGCATCCAATCCTGTTGTGGCGGGTGTATATGGTTTATACAATGGAACCTCCAGCGACCGCTACGGTGTTTATGGAGAGGTTGAAAATACAGATGGAACTGTCAGCACCAATAAAATTGGTGTTTATGGACGTTCAAATAACTCAGGAGGTAACCGCATTGGTATACTTGGTGATGCTTCGAATACAGGAAGCGGAAATGCCAGAGCTGGTATTTTGGGATTAAGCGGGGGAGGTCAGATTTCTGGCGGTATTTATACAAACATTACCGGTACTTCGGCTGCGGTTATGGGTATTTCTGAACCGGGCGATTACACTTTATTCGGTTACTCTCCCACAACAACGGCTGCCAATCCTTTATTAGCAGTAGCCTCAGATATCGGAGGGACGAAAACAAGTAAATTTCTTATTGGCGCTGATGGTAAAATAACCACTTCGTTCAGCACCGCGGGTGTGGTAACCACCACCGGTGCCGGTGTGCTGAGCAGCAGCATTGGTGGCAGCGATGGTCAGGTGCTTACCACCGTTAGCGGTGCACCTGTTTGGGTAGGTGGCACAGGAACCGGAACATCGGGTTTCTGGACACGCACGGGAACAACGCTTTCACCGGCTAACACCACCGATGTGGTGAATGTTTCCACGTCTACAGCAAACAGTAAAGCAGTTTTTGGAACAAATACAAATACAACAGCAAACTCAGTTAACTATGGTGTTCGCGGTAGCGCTTTAAGCGAAGGTCCGACAACAAAGAGCTATGGTGTGTTTGGTGAGGCTCAGGTGTTAACTACCGGTGCTTCATTTATTGGTGTAGTGGGAGTATCTAGTATTAGCACCAGTAGTAGCACTTATAACCCATTGGCTTTTAACAGTACGGTAGATGCAGGGGTTGCCGGTTTTACGGATGGAACAGGGTATGCGCTTTATGGATATTCAAAATATGGATTTGCTTCAGGCAAATTATTTGGCCTTGCCAGTAATGTGGGGGGAACTGAAACTGTAAAATTCGGTATTACAACTGATGGAACCATTATCACCTCGCTTGCCACAGATGGTATAGTAACTACCACGGGTGGTGTGCTGGCCAGCTCTGCAACCTTACCGGTTGCAAACGGAGGAACAGGTTCAGCAACACAAAACTGGGTTGACCTTACAACGGCCCAATCTGTTGCCGGCATTAAAACATGGACAAGTGATGCAAAATTTAATGGTGGAAGTGTAGTTATTGGAACAAACACTACAGGTTCTAAACTCGATGTACACCAAACCACCGGATCTGCAACAGCGCGTTTTTACAATTACTCAAACCCTAACGATATTGAAATGCGCAGAGCTTCAGGCACATTGGCTTCGCCAAGTGCTGTTGGAACATCCGATGCCACCAATTTAGGCCGGTTCCGCGGTATGGGCTATGATGGCACAACCTACCGGAATGCTGCCGATATTATTTTTGAAACCGAAGGAACTACAGTATATAGCTCATCGAATGCCTCGGGCAGAATCAGTTTTTGGACTACACCCTCAGGCTCGGTTACACCGGTGGAAAGAATGCGCATTAACAGCAGTGGTGCTTTAGGTTTTGCCGGTGCAAACCCCGGTACTACAGGGCAGGTATTAACCTCGCAAGGTTCAGGCGCGCCACCTCAATGGGTTACGCCTAGCAGCGGAACAGTTACAGGTGTTACTGCAAGCAATGGTTTAACATCGAGCGGAGGTGCTGCACCTAATATCACATTAGGCGGTACGCTAACCGCTAATACGGACATTCCGCTTAACGGAAAAACGTTATCTCTTTCAGGTACAGGCACCGGCCAGGTGCTTATTGGTGAAGCTACTGCTACTAACTCTGCACCGGTACTTGAAGTTGTTGGTAATGCGAACAAAACAGATGGGGTTTACGGTATCACTACTCAAGGTTTTGGATACGGGGTTATGGGTTCATCAACCCATGCTTTATTTGGTGGAGCAGGAGTTTATGGTACTACAGGATTGTTTGGTAATGGCTATGGTGTATATGCTGCGAGTACTTTAGGTATCGCCCTTTACGCCAGTGGTACAAGTCAATTGACCAAGGCTGTAACCCTTGGTGTAAAAAGTTCATTGTCTGGTTCTTTGGTTTTTGCAAATTCTACCAACAATAACACGGCTACACTTCAAACAGGAACAACTACTGCCAGTTATACTTTAACCTTACCTGCGGCACAGGCTGCTTCTGCCAACCAGGTATTGGCTAATGACGGCAGCGGTAACCTTTCATGGGCTACTCCGTCTACCGGCTCTGTTACCGGTTTCTCTTCAGGCAGCTTATCACCATTATTTACCACTTCGGTAGCTACTTCTACTACTACTCCTGCACTTTCGTTTACATTAAGCAATGCAGGGGCTCATACATTTTTGGGTAACAGTACTGGCTCATCAGCTGCTCCTTCTTATGTTCAGGTTGGGGTGTTAGATATTAACGCTACAGGAACCCCAAGTTCATCGACCTACTTACGAGGTGATGGAACATGGACTACCCCTACCAGCGGAACGGTTACTTCAATTACAGCAGGCAATGCTATTACACTTTCTCCGGGCACTATTACCAGTACAGGCAGTGTTAGCGTAAGCGATAACCCTGTATTGCCCGGAACCGGTTCGGTAACGGTACCTGTAGGTACAGCCGCTCAAACACCGGGCACCCCAACAAACGGTATGGTGCGCTTTAACAGCACCAGCAACGATTTTGAGGGCTACGATGGTGTTACCTGGGTATCGCTAAGCGGTATAACCGGCCGCACCGCCAGCTATACTAAAGACTATTAATAAACTAAGACATAACAATTATATATGAAGAACTACTTATCCGGTTTTTTACTACGCAGTGTAGTGTGCAGCAGCCTGCTGGCTTTGGTTACCTTTAGTGCAGTGGCGCAAACCCCCACTATATGGGTAGGCGGCAACGAAGTGCTGGCATCGGCCGATGCAAGGTTCCCTATATGGATACCTGCAGGCACTACCCTTTCGTGCGGAACAAACGTAAAGAGCATTTCGGTAATTGAATACCTGAGCATACCGGCCAAGGCAACTACCGGTGGTGTGCCGCAAAACATTCAGCAATACAACCAGGTAATAACCGTAACAGCTGTTTACCCCTCGGTGCAAACAGTGCCTACCACCACACCGGCAACGGTTTGGAAAATAGAGGGAGTAGCGCTGAACACCGCTGCCTTTAATGCCGGTGCTAAAGGACCAACAGGGCCAACCGGTGTTACCGGACCTACCGGACTTGGAAGCGCTACAGTAGCTGTTGGCACAACAACTACAGGCGCAGCAGGTACATCTGCCAGCGTATCAAACAGCGGCACTACTACTGCAGCTATATTGGACTTTACTATACCACAAGGTGCTACAGGGCCACTAGGCCCGGCAGGCCCAACAGGTCCTACCGGTCCGGCAGCTTCTGGAACAGGAATTGTAACAGTAAGTTCTGGTGTTGTTCAAGCTGGTGGTTTGATGACAGGTGATGTAACTTCAACCGGTACGGGGCTTGCTACTACAATTGCCAACAGTGCAGTTACTTATGCTAAAATGCAGAACGTAAGCGCCACATCACGGTTATTAGGCAGGGCTAGTACAGGTGCAGGTGTGGTAGAAGAATTGACGATAGGGTCTGGTCTGTCACTTTCGGGTAATACTCTTTCAGCAAGTGGAACCAACTACTGGACTCTTACAGGCAGCGATATTTATAATAACAACAACAGTGGTGCGGGTAAAGTAGGAGTAGGGACTAACGGTGCACCGTTAGTATCGATGGACGTAAACGGGGGGTTGTCTACAAGGGTTACAACAACCAGCGGACTTACAAGCGGAGGTACCATTACTGTGGGCAACAGCAGCCATATCATCATAGGGCAAGGTAGCGCAACTAATACCAATTGGCCTTTCAGTATATCAAATGGTTCGTCAGGTCAGTATTTAACGCTTGAAATGTCTTCAGGATTATATGCACAGTTACCGAATACCGGTAATGTTAAACTATATAGTGCTGCTGCGTTTATACCATATTCAACGCTCACCATAAAATGGGATGGTACCCAATGGGTGGAAATTGCCCGGAGTTTTGGTACAGCAACTACTGTACCACTGAATTTGCCAACTTATTATAACGGTAAACAGACTTTCACTTATACAGGAAATAACCAAACTTGGACAGCGCCCTTTGGAGTTACTTCAGTTTTTGTTAAATTATGGGGAGCAGGTGGCGGAGCAAATACTAATGCAGCAGCTGGTGGTGGAGGGGCTTACATTTCAGGTAATCTACCTGTAATACCTGGACAAACACTGGCTGTAATTGTTGGTCAGGGGGGGGCTACAACCGCCACATTTGGTGGGGGAGGTGCTGGTGGTACCCCTGCAGCGGCAGGTACCGTAGGGGGTGCTGGGGGTGGACGAAGTGCAATTCAAGGTAGCGGAGCAGAGTTAGTAACAGCAGCAGGTGGTGGTGGTGGCGGTGGTAATTTTTCTAACTGCTATGGTGGTGGCGGTGGATATTATACAGGTGCAAATGGTGGTGCTGGTTCCAATACAGGTGGCGGTGGCGGATCAAACATAGCCGCTGGGGCTGCTGGCTATGGCAGTATCCAAGCTGGCAACGCAGGTTCTTTTCTGCAGGGAGGTGCTGGATTCGGATATAGTTCTTCTGGTTATTATGGTGGTGGTGGTGGTGGTGGTGGTTATTATGGCGGTGGTGGTGGTGGGTCTGGAAGTTCACAACCTAGTGGAGGCGGAGGTGGCGGGTCATATGCGAACGCCTCAATGACATCCATTTCGGGTGGTGCAGGTAATTCGGGTACAAACTCAAGTTGCGGTGCTGGTGGTACTGCGGGTAACACTAGTGATAGCGATTATTCTGCCGGAATTGGCAAAGGGGCAACGGGTTGTTCCGCCACTGCAGCCGGTAATGGCTTAATAGTTATTTACTGGTAATATTTATACATGGCACTGATTAAAATAAACAAATAATAATTTACGATATAACCTTTCTGTATTATGAAAAAAACAGCCAATAACTTTTTGCAGACTCTATGCTGTGGCGTCTTCTTTTCGCTTTTTGCCCTTAGCGGCATGGCGCAAACTGCCCCTTATATTTTGGTAGATGGCAACCAGGTGCTGGCCTCGCGTGATGCCAAGTTTCCTATCTGGCTTAAAGCCGCCCAAACCCTGGCGGTGGGTACCAATGTAAAAAGCATTTCGGTAAGCGAGTTTTATGTGGCGGGCAATACAGGCGGGGGCAATAACCTTACTTTTTCGCAGGTATTAAACATTACCACCTCGGGCACGGTGCCCAGCGGCAGAACATGGAAAGTAGAAACGGTGCTTTTAGACCCTTCGGCAATTACCTCTACTTTGGTGCAGGGACCTACAGGGGATATCGGACCCACCGGACCTACAGGTAGTGCAGGAACGAACGGTACAAATGGAACCAACGGAGTTACAGGCCCAACCGGACCAACAGGCCCATCGGGCACCAACGGAACGAATGGGACAAACGGAACTAACGGAACAAATGGTGCCGATGGCACTACCGGTGCTACGGGCCCAACAGGTGTTACCGGTCCGACAGGCCCAACAGGCAGTGCAGGAACTAACGGAACTAACGGAACTAACGGAGTAACCGGTCCAACAGGACCAACCGGTCCCTTCGGCACTAACGGTACAAACGGAACTAACGGTGCAACCGGACCTATCGGCCCTACCGGTGCAGGTGTTACCGGCCCAACAGGACCAACAGGTGATACCGGAGCTGCCGGTGCAGGCGGTGGTGCTACCGGCCCAACCGGACCAACCGGTCCTACAGGCCCGGCTGGCAGTAATGGAACTAACGGAGCAGACGGAGCCGCAGGTGCACAAGGCTCGGCAGGTGCCACAGGGCCAACGGGCCCGGCAGGAAGTAACGGTACCAACGGCACCAATGGAACTAACGGAGCAGCAGCCACTATTGCAGTAGGAACTACCACTACCGGTGCCGCAGGCAGCAGTGCTACGGTTACTAACTCAGGTACCAGCAGTGCAGCCGTGTTTAACTTTACCATACCCCAGGGGGCAACAGGACCCGCTGGTGCAGTGGGTGCACAAGGTCCTGCAGGGACAAACGGGACAAACGGAACTAACGGAACTAACGGTGCAGCAGGCGCTACCGGCCCTGCCGGACCTGCACCATCAGGCACCGGTATTGTAACGGTAAGTTCAGGAACGCTTGGCACGCCAGCAGCATTAACCGGTGATGTAACTACAACGGGTGCAGGACTGGCTACCACCATTGCAAATAATGCAGTAACTTCTGCAAAGATTCTTGATGGCGAAATTGTAAATGCCGATATCAGTGCAAGTGCGGCAATAGCTTTTTCGAAATTGGCAACCACCTCCGCTAACGGTATGTTATTAGGGAGCCCCAGTACGGGTTCCACGGTGGGGTCAATAACCATCGGTTCGGGGCTTTCACTTTCGGGCTCAACGCTTTCGGCTTCGGGTAGTTTATCGGGCAGTGGAACAACAAACACTATCTCTAAGTGGACTTCGTCAACAGCTCTTGGCAATAGTTTAGTTACTGATAACGGAACAACGGTTGCAATAAACAATGCCTCACCATCGGCATCGGCTATTTTAGATTTAACTTCTACATCGCAGGGCTTTTTGCCACCGCGCATGACTACTACTCAGGAAGGCAATATTGGTTCACCCACTAATGGTTTGATGGTATATAACACTACCACTAATTGTACCGATGTTTATGCAAACGGCAAATGGCAAGCCATGTATTGCCCTTGCCCTACAATTACAGCACCTGCTATGGCCGGTACTTCCAGTAACGTTTGTGCAAGTAGTACCGGTAATGCGTATTCAGTGCCGTCAGTTACCGGTGCCTACACTTATACTTGGTCAGTATCTGCAGGTTCCGTTAGTGCTCAAAGTGCTAATGGCTGCACAGTAACTGCCCCATCGAGCGGCAGCTACAATGTAAGCTGTGTAATTGCCAATGCGTGTAATACTTCTGTAACAGCCAGTTTAACTGGAATAACAACGATTGTTTCTCCACCTGCAACGCCTACATTTAGTGCTGCTCCGACTTCGGTTTGCGCTAATTCAAGCAACAATACTTATACCGTAAATGCAATAGCCGGATTAACTTATACCTGGGCTATAAGCGGAACCGGTGCTGGAATTACGAGCTCAACTACAGGTACTTCTGTAAGCGTATCTTGCACAACAAATTCTTATACTGTTACTGTAACCGCTACTACCAGTTGTGGAACTACTGCAACAGCCTCAGTTACTGCTACTATTCCAGGAACTTTAGGTGCCCCGGGAACTGTTGCCGGTTATACAGTTGTAGCTTACAATCAATCAGGTGTAGTATATACCCTTCCGGCAGTTTCAAATGCTACGGGTTATACTTGGTCAGTATCCGGTTCGGCTACACTTACCAATAGTTCGAGTAACTCAGCAACTGTTACCTTTACAGGCGCTGCCTTAGGTACATCAGGCGGGTACGGTGCTACAGTAAGTTGTACTGTCAACGGATGTCCATCAAATGTAGCTGCCACTGCACTGTCTGTGGTAGCTGGGGGTAAAACAATTTTCCAATGTAAGAATAGTAATGTGATTGCAACGGGTGATCAGTCTTTCACCTCTGGTGGTATCAATTCAATAAGAATAAGAATGTGGGGTGCAGGTGGCGGAAACGATGGTTCATCTGGTCCAGGAGCTGGTGGTGGTGGAGGTTATATTGATGGAGTCTGGACAGGTATTGCCCAAAACACCACTTATACCGTTGTTTCCGGCATGGGTGGTTACCGGCATTCAAATACAACGATGTATGGGGGAGGGGGTCCTGTAAATGCTGGTACAAATTCTTCTTGCGGTGGTGGCCGGTCTGCGTTAGCTCTTTCAGGCACTGATATTATAGTTGCAGGGGGTGGAGGGGGAGGCTCATATTCTTCAAATGCAACTTATGGTGGTGCCGGTGGAGGCTCAAATGCGCCCACTTCTGCTGGTGGGGCAGTTGGAGGTACCACTGGAGGAGGTGCGGCTGGGTCAGGTGGAACAGGTCAAACAGCAGGGGGAGTGGGTAGCCAATGGCTAGGTGGTACGGGCTCTAATTCAACAAGCACTTATTATGGCGGTGGTGGCGGTGGTGGATGGTGGGGAGGTGGTGGTGGTGGTGCAAGTGGTGGCGGTGGAGGTGGTTCAAGCCACGTTCCGGCATCAAACTGGACAACTATTGCAGTTACTGCAGGAAATATTAATGCCAGTGGCGGTTCAGCAGCTGTTGCAACAGGAAGTACTAGCGGTACTGTATCCGGTATTAATCTAGCAACAGATTATATTTCTAATTCTATTCCCACTCCCAATCCTACGGTTGGTGTAGGTGGGGGCAACTCGCAAGATG
>CAIYOV010000217.1 GCA_903927935.1 uncultured Bacteroidota bacterium
AACTGGCGGATATCGAATTTATCGCCCAATTCTTTTTTAGCGTGTTCGCGCAGCTCCATAATTTTGTTCATGCCAATTTTATAACCGGTAGCCTGGCCTGGCCATAAAAAGTAACGTTCAATTTCTTTCTCTACATCGCCCGGAGCATTGGCAGTATTCTTCATAAAATAATCAATGGCCTCTTCACGCGTCCAGTGCTTGGTGTGTATGCCCACATCAACCACTAAACGTGCTGCGCGGAAAATTTCCATACTCAGCCGCCCGAAATCAGAATATGGATCCTGGTATTTGCCAACCTCTTTGCCCAGTTTCTCGGCATACAAAGCCCAACCCTCAATATAAGCAGTAAAAAATTCGTGTCTGCGGAATTTAGGAACGCCTTTCAGTTCCTGGGCAATAGCAATGTGCATGTGGTGGCCGGGAATAGCCTCGTGATAGGTCAGCGCTTCCATCTGGTAAACGGGTTCATCGGCCATGTTGTAAGTGTTTACATAATAGCGGCCGGGGCGCGAGCCGTTTTCAGCAGGGTCTTCGTAAAAAGCGCCACCGGCACTTTTCTCGCGGAAGGCCTCCACCTGTTTTACCACCAGCGGAGCTTTAGGCAAGGTGGCAAACAACTGCGGCAGATACACGCGCATGGTGTCGATATATTTAGTGGCATCATCGAGCACCGCCTTTTTACCCTTAGCATCGTTCGAATATTTAAACTGTGCATCAGTGCGCACAAAGGCAAAAAAATCCTGTAGCGAATCGCTTTTAAAATTTACCTGTTTCATAATCACACGCATTTCATCCTGAATGCGGGCCACTTCTAATAAACCGGTCTGGTAAATATCCTCTGCACTCATATTCGTTGTGGTGTGCAGACGAAGCTGGCTGGCATAATACGCATCGCCCTTTGGCAAACTCCAGGCCCCGTTATCGCCTTTGGCTTTTGCTTTCGGTTCAAGAGTAGTCCAGTAGTCGAGCAGTTTTTGGTAAGAAGCTTTTACTATGGTTCGAAGCGCTTCGGCCGCATCATTTTCCAGCTTAGCTTTTGTCGTTTTATCGATATTCAGCTTTTCGACCTTGCCAGAAAAATCGCTGAGCAGAACATTTGATGCATCGCGCTTATCGCAGGCCGCAATAAAGTTTTTCAAATCTTCATCAACATATTTAAAAGTAAAATATGGAGGAACAGCACCGAGGGCTTCGCTTTTTTTTAAGTTCTCAATAGTTTGGTCAAACACTTTATCCAATTTCTTCAACCGGCTGATGTAAGCTTCGGCATCAGTTACTGAATCAATCCGGTGAACATTGATTAGAAAAGCCGGCAAGTCGTTATGAATACCCCCCATTTGCGTAATTTCATAGCCGTAATGGCGCCACTTTTTTGCTTCCTCCGTGCGTGCAATATCTTCTTCGAGCATGCGCACGCTCAGTTTGGTTTGTGCATCTAAAGCATCCGGATTAAAATTTTTCTTCAGCGAATCCAGATTGGCTTTTGCAATGGCCCGTTCCTTATCAGCATTTTCATCACTCCGGTCGTTCCAGCTATCGTAACAGGATTTCAAACCCAGCGAAGATGCCTGCTCGGGGTTTCGGGCAATGGCTTCATCAAACTTCCGGTCGAAGAACTCATTTACCTTTTTCGATTCAGCAGCAGTTTCTTCGGCTGTATAATTTTTAGTTTTGTTTTTCATATTACACGATGCAGTGAGCACAATGAGGATTAAAAAAGGAAAGTTTTTCATGTGTGTATTAAGTTTATATCGACTCCACACCGTTTATTTTACAAAGCCAGCTTAAATGCCCTGCATGCATGGCCTCATGACGAATAGCGTGCTGAATCATCATGCGTTTTGTTTTCACTCCTCCAAAACCAAAACCCAACGGATTGTCTTCATTTAAATTTTCGTTGTTCAGACTAAGCAGATGCGATGTTGCGTTTTCGTGCACCGCTTTTAAAGAAGTGAGCAGGGTTTTCATATCGGGCTTCTCCTCGTGCAAACTCCCCTCCCCTCCTATTTTGTAATGTTCCAGCCACGGAATATCCACGCCTTTACCTCCTGTAGCTTTTACAATCAAAAAATCTTCGGACCAAACCAGATGCCCTGCCAGCCATGCAGCAGAGTTCAGCTTTTTTCCGTTTGTTTCCCATTGCATATAAGGGTCGGCATCTTTCAGTAAACTGAAATACCATTTAGTAAGGTCTCTTACTTTTTGAAAAGTATCTGCCAACAACATTGCTTCTGAATTCATATGCTTTATTTTTTATAGCAACGAAGATGAAAATTAATGCGAATACGGAATTGAAGATGCTTTGTAATACTTCGAAAAAAACGTCTTCTTCGTGTTTACAAAATCATAAATTATGTATGGAGAATTTTTAGACATACTCAACAATTGGCAGCCCGAAGTTCAGTTAACGGTTAAGGTTAGATTTATTAAACGAGGTACCGAAGCACCTCTGCACGGGAACATGTATACCGTTCGTCTGTACGATAAAGATGTTTTTACCGATGACGATTACCTTGGCCATTCACAACTGAACGAAAACGGTGAAGCTCACATTCATTTTTTCCCAACAGATATTGCCAACCACGATTTAGGTTTCGAAAAACTGCCGGACCTTTACGCACTGCTTTTCAAAGGCAATGTGGTACACTTTCAAACCAAAGTTTGGGACAATGTAGATTTTCAAAAACTCGGGAAATTAGATAAGGGCGAAGGCGAGGTGATAGATTTTGGAACTTTTCTCGTTGATTAATTCCAACGTTATTTATAAATGATTGTTTTGTGTGAATGAAAAATCAGGCATTTTTATGAGTTATGTTATCTAAAAAATTGAGTAAAGTCATATCTACCAGCTAAATAATTAGTTAACCTTGCACTTGAACTCTACGTATAAGCACTTATGACAATCGGAATACTCAAAGAAAAAGAAGGTGAAAATCGCGTAGCGATCTTACCAGACATGGCAGCCCAGCTATTAAAAATGAAGACTGATGTATGGGTTGAAACGAATGCAGGCGCATACGCCTTTGCAAAAGACAAATTTTACGAAAAGGAGGGGGCACAAATTAAAACCCGTGAAGAGATTTTAACTCAGGCGGATGTATTGCTCAGTATTCAGGCTCTTAGCACTAACGAAATTGCGAAACTGAAAAAAGGTGCCGTGCATGTGGGCATGTTTCAGCCGCTTTTCAATTATATTTTAATGAAGGCTTATGCCGAGCGAAACGTATCCTCGTTTTCGTTAGATATGATTCCCAGAACCTCACGTGCTCAGAGCATGGATGTGCTGAGTTCGCAGGCTAACATTGCCGGTTACAAAGCTGTTTTGCTGGCGGTTTCTAATTATCCAAGATTCTGCCCGATGCTTACAACAGCAGCAGGAAGTATTCCTCCTGCCCGCGTTTTAATTCTTGGTGCAGGTGTAGCCGGATTACAGGCAATTGCAACAGCTAAAAGATTAGGCGCGGTGGTTGAAGTTTTTGACACACGACCTTCGGTAAAAGAGGAAGTGCAAAGCCTGGGAGCTAAATTTATTGAAGTGGATGGCGCAGCCGATGCATCCAAAGCCGGTGGATATGCAGTGGAGCAAAATGAAGATTACAAAAAGAAACAACAGCAAAGAATTGCAGAAGCAATTGCAAAAGCAGATTTGGTAATAACTACAGCCCAAATTCCAGGCAAAAGAGCACCGGTACTTATTACTACCGAAATGGTTCATAGTATGAAAGCAGGTTCTGTAATTGTTGACCTCGCGGCTTCAAGCGGTGGAAATTGTGAAGGCACTATCGACAACCAAATCGTTCACCAGAATGGAACTACTATCATCGGTAATTCAAATTTACCTTCTACCATGCCTGCAGATGCCAGCAAAGTTTTCGGCAAAAACATGTTTAACTTTTTGAAACTAATGATTGATGCCAACGGAACCTTAAATCTGAACTTTGAAGATGACTTAATAAAGGGAACGTGCATGACTCACAATGGTCAGATAGTAAACGACCGCATCAAAGAATTGAACCTGAATTGATTTTTTTTAAAACTCTGACTCTCTTCTCTCGTGGAAAACATACTCAGTTTACTCAGCAATAATCAACAACTTATTTACATTGTTCTGCTGATGGTCATACTCGGCATCGAGGTTATCTCGCGTGTGCCATCTATTCTTCACACACCTTTAATGAGCGGTGCAAATGCTATTCACGGAGTAGTAATTATCGGAGCCATCATTGTTATGGGCAAAGCCGAAGAAGGAAATTATCTGGCTATGATACTTGGCTTTTTAGCGGTATGCCTTGGAACCCTGAATGTAGTTGGCGGCTTTGTTGTTACGGACAGAATGCTTGAAATGTTTAAGAAGAAAAAGTAATTAAAACGGATATAGAAAATGCTCTTTAGTATACTCTCCATTGCCTACATCATCAGTTCACTCACATTTATTATCGGTTTAAAAGAACTAAGCCACCCTGACACAGCCCGAAAAGGGAATTTATTAGCAGCAAGTGGAATGGCACTTGCCATTTTCGCTACTATTTTCCTATATCAAGATGAAAATGGCAGGCAGTTGCATAATCTCCCGCTTATTTTTACCGGATTAATTGCAGGCAGTATTGTAGGAACTTTTGCTGCACGAAAAGTGCAGATGACTCAGATG
>CAIYOV010000218.1 GCA_903927935.1 uncultured Bacteroidota bacterium
GTAAGCATTAAAGCGGTTTTTATACCCGCATTAGTGCGGTGCTTATTAATTCTATATCGACTAAACAGTTCGATAAATTGACCTGAGAGGGTACAAGCCCAGAGAGGGTTTCAGCAGATTTGTTGAAGCCCTTTTTTGTAAAATGCCAATAATAATTTTGGAAAAACAAACAAGTTGACTTTTGCTTTGAGAAAACACACATAGTGCAAAAAACATTTTAATGACAGTAATCACCTTCAAACAGAACAGGCATCATAGAATGTGTTTATCACGATATTCATATTTACCTCGATAAAAATTAAACAAACAACATGAAAAAATTTGGTGCCATTTTTCTGTTAGCGGTTTTAGTATCGGCAACAGGATGTAAAAAAGATACGAATAATACAACGGTAGATTTAATGCAAGGTGCGGTGGAGTTTACCGGTAACTATCCGGATATTGTGGCTGTCAGTTTTACCACTAACGGAAGTCCTGTACATGTTAATGCGTTTGACGGTCAGTATATTGTTTTTTTTAAACAAGGCACTTCTGAAACAGATGCCGCTCAGTTAGTCAGCACTAAAGGTGGTAGTATACTGGGCAAAATACCGCAGATAGGTTACTATCTGATTCAAAACACATCGGCCACAGCCGGTACTTTTATAAGCGAAATTCAGGCCAGCACACTGGTTGAGTTGATATCGCCGCATGTAGTTTGCTATCCTAAAGCCGGTGCTTTGGTATTAGACCATTGCAACCTTGACCATGGCATTGAAGTTCAGGCAACACTAACTAGTTGCCATGGCACCGTTAATCAATGTAAGAGTATTACTACTGTAAAAAACAATATTCTTTACGGGTCAGACGCAGCTATTATTCACGGCATTATTAATGAAGGAAACAAAAATAAAACAGGACCTACCTATATCAATTTATCGTTTAACGGTGGATTAGACAGAAATACAGACTATGATTTCAATAATCTTTCGCAAACTGAGAGAGATGATTATATAAGTAGCTTGTACTGGTATATGACTAATGTTCTGATGAGTGTTGCTGCATTGCCCGATGCGTACAGAGCCAATTTAGTAATTACCATAGCCGCAGGCAATGAAAACTGCCCTATCAATATCTTAATGCAAACACTCCGTCAACGTCCCCGCATTGCTGATGTTTTACGCGATAATGTATTGATTGTATCGACCGAAAAAATACCTGGCATACATGCTAATTATGCCTATGACGATCCGGATGTGGTGGTATTAAATAACAACTCGGCTTATAAAGGAAGTTCGTTGGCTGCGCCTTGCGCTTTGGGTTATATACAAGATGCTGTAGCACGCACCGGGGCTAGCGCCAGAGAGGTGTTACAGGCTGTAAAAAATGCCTCGTGGATATTGCCTAATCGCGAAGTTACCTTAGAAAACGTAATGAAAATGTTTGGAGGCGAGCACTTTAAAGGTGGGGCTTATATTTTGGTAGATACGTTGACACTGCAGTCAACCTTATTTAAACAAACTGATAACATTAGCTCCATTGATTTAGTATGGTACCCAAGTTCGGGGCAGATTAACGGGGTCAATTACGGCTTTGCTTATTTAACCATTAAGGCTAATGTAGCCCAGGACTGCCTGACTAACTGTATCCCACCTACGCATGCCGATGTGAATGTGGTGATGCTGCAGGACAGTGCAGAATACATGGACAATACCATAGGCGGAACCGCTACGGCTGCTATGGGCACGAGCTACACCTTTTTACGATTGCAGGGAACCCGAAGCGGCAATACAATTAACGGCTATGTAGTGCTACCATACTCAAACGGAACAGGTAATAGGGTAAACGTGGTTTTACAAAAACAATAGATACAGATGGAAGCGCTGGAGGCATTAACCTTCGAAAAGTTCGAACAACATTTTGATTATTGAATAATCAACTTCTTTCTTATTGCACTTCCGTTCAGTTCTACATTCACAACATAAACTCCGCGACTCAGGGTTGAAATATTAATTCCAGTTTTCCGGTTAGTCATTTCCGATTTGAATGCCATCCTTCCGGTAGCATCAACTATTTTCAGTTCGCTTCCAAGCATTTCTACACCGATTGTAAAGTTCAATACATCAGTTGAATTGGGATTCGGAAACATGTTGAAAATATTTTCATCCAATTCTGTAATAGAGTTTATAATAACATTCAGTGACTGCGATGTTCCGCTACATCCATTTGCATCTGTTATTTGTAAGTAGTAGTTACCGGTTTGCACGGGTGTAATACTGGAGTTAGTTTCATTGCTCAAAACCGTTCCGTTTAAATACCATTGGTAAGTAACTCCGGTTAAAGTTGTAGAAAGCTGATTGCCCTGTTGGCTAATAGTTACTTGCGGAGTATCTAACACCGTTACGTTGATGCTTTGACTGGAACCGGTTCCGCAATTATTAGTTGCATGCACACTGATAGTTGAATTGGAAGAGTTAGGGGTCACACCAATGCTGTTGCTCCCCTGTCCCGAAGAAATATTCCAGTTGTTGGTTGCTGACCAGATAAAAGAGTCTGCAGCTGCTACAGCAGGAACAGAAAAGGTAAGAACACTATGGTTATTCATGCAAACGCTGTCATTACCCGAAACTGGGCTGCCGATATCAGGAATCGGTTTAATGCTGACGTTTGTGCCAGTGGGGGTGCTGTTGCCACAACTGTTTACCGCCTGAACAAATACAAGTCCACCGGCATTACCGGTAGTAAGGGTTACTGCCTCTGTGTTATTGCCCGAGGTAACTGACCAACCGGCAGGGTAGCTCCATAAATAAGAAGTTGCTCCGCTTACCGCAGCAATCGAGTAGTTCTGCGAAACACCTGCACAAACTGCCGTTGCGCCTAAAATACTTCCGGGTGCACCCAGGTTCGATGGAACTACTGTAATTTGTTTACTTACCGGTGAACTGGTACCGCAATTGTTTTGTGCAGTTACAGAAATTGTTCCACTGCTGCTTCCTGAAGTAATTTGTATGGCGTGGGTATTGTTGCCTGCGGTAACATTCCAGCCACCCGGCAAAATCCAGTTGTAGGTGGTAGCAGAAGGATCATTTGTCACCAAGATATTAATGTTGGCAATATTTGTACAAACCGTATCGCTGGCAACAATGGCAGAAGGAGTAGCCGGAGCCGAAGTAATATTGATAGTCTTACCGGTTGCAGCACTATTGCCGCAACTGTTTACAGCCTGAACAAAAATTAACCCACCGTTACTACCGGTAGTAACGGTAATAGCCTCAGTGTTATTGCCCGATGTAACCGACCATCCCGAAGGGTAACTCCATAAATAGGAGGAAGCACCGCTTACAGCTGGAACAGAATAAACCTGCGACTGACCGGCACAGACAGAAATTGTTCCGGTAACACTGTCGGGCGCACTAAGACTTGAAGGCAGAACAGTCACCTGTTTGGTAGCCGCAGCAGTGGTTCCACAGTTGTTTTGTGCGGTCACAGAAATCGTTCCGCTGCCGGTGCCCGAAGTAGTTTGAATTACGTTTGTGTTATTGCCAGATGTGATATTCCAGCCGGTTGGCAAAGTCCAGTTATAACCGGTGGCTAATGCTACGCTTGGAACAGAAATAAAAATATTGGCAATACCGGAACAAACTGTATCGCTTGCAGTAATAGTTGTTGGTGCAGAAGGAGGATAATTTTCTGTAACGCTGACCGAAACCGAAGAAAGCGAACAGGTTCCGTTACCAACTACTACCGAATATGTTCCACCGGTATTGGCGTTTAAAGTTCCACCTGTTGAATTATCGCTCCATACATATTGAAAACCCGTTGGGTTAGCCGTAAGGGTAGTGCTATTGCCTTGACAAAAATTGAGAGTTCCTGAAATGGACGGATTGGAAGGAATGGCAATGGTGCAGTTACGTTGTAACTGGTCTACAGCGACGTTTGACGCATACAAACTTTCAAACAGAGTCCATGCGCTGCAATCACCTTTTAGATAATAATCAAGATAAGGTACGAGGTATAAGAGAGTTTTATTAATCTGTGCAGTGCGAGTAAGTACTGAGGTAGTGCATCCAGAAGCGCCTTCCCCAAAATCGCAAGCAGCGTTACCTAAACCAAACTGGCAGTGCAAGGCGTTTGTGATATTAATTAAAAACTTACAGGGCGAAGCAGACGTGTCGTACATAGGTTGCTGGTTGGTAGCAATGGGAGCAATACAATCGCTCGATCCGGCAAACGATAAATAAGGCTTGGTCATTAAAGATGCTGCGCTGATAGATGAAGGTGTGGTAGTAGCGGCAGCTAATGTAAAGTAGCACTCGGCCGGGTTGGCGTATGAGCAAGACAGCACGGTGCTTCCACCGCCTATAGAATGGCCGCCAAGGGCACCTTTTGGTTTTACCTTATGGTAAAAAGGTGAACCACTGTTTGAATTACCCTCTGAAATTAATTTGCCGTACGCAAAAACTAAATCCTGTGCAAAATCGGGGTGGCTCGGTATACCTGTTTCGGTGGTGAGCAAGCCCACGATATATCCTCTCTTAGCAAGCGAATCAGCATACGGGTAGTACGGTGTGGCGTCCATCAGAAACCCGTGGGCAAAAATTACAAAAGGAAACTGACCAGTTGCCACTGTTGAATTAGTGCCAGGATAGTGCATGTCGAGCCCAACCGACCTGTTACTGCGCGCAGGGTCGGTATAGGTAACAGTTTGTTTCCCTACAGTGTATTGAGCCGTAGCAAATAATGTGAAACTAAGAGTGATAAAAAGTAGAAATTGCCCTTTCATGTTATTGGTTTTGTAGAATAAATATAACAATAACAGAATGGCTGAAATCTCTGTGCATTAAATAGCGCCACCCATTGATATAAGTATTAAAGCGGCTTATACTCGCCTTAGCGTAGTGCTTAATAATTCTATCTCTTCGAAAAAGTTCGATAAATTGACTTGATTGGGTACTTGTTGTGATTTTACAAAGTTTCTACCTTGAAAATCACGTATGCGTGATGGCTTAAATCTTTTGTGAATACTACGTTTTCGTACTTGAAGTGTTAGCCAACTTCAGTAATCCTTATGACCCAAGTCAGAAATCTGGCATAGGGACAAAGTCAAATTTGCACTCGAGTTTTAAACCACTCTTTATTATGAGGAAAATTCTATTGCTGATATTTTCAATGGCTCTAATTCTTTGTGTATTTGGACAGACTTCATTTGATATTGGCATTCAATTTAGTCCTCGATTTGAACAGCGAAGGGGCTACCAGACCTTACCTCCTCTTAAATCTAAATCGGCATTTTTTATTTCAGAAAGAGCCCGGCTTAACGTAGGTTTTCGTGCAAAATTTGTAAAGCTATATGTCAGTTTGCAGGACGTAAGGGTTTGGGGCGATGAAGGGCAGGCATTAGATGTTGCAGGTTTTGGTTTGCATGAAGGATGGGCAGAATTATTTATTAACGATAGTATCTCATTCAAAATAGGCAGACAGGAATTAGTTTATGATGACCATCGTTTGTTTGGAAATTTAGATTGGGTGCAACAGGCGCGTGCTCATGATGCCGCAGTTTTTAAATTCCGACACAAAGGAATCTCTCTGCATATTGGCGGTGCATTTAATCAGGCGAGTGAAGGTTTTTTTGGCACTTACTATACCATTAATAATTACAAAGCGTTAGCTTTTCTATGGTATAACCATAAATTCCTTGACGAAAAATTGAAATTATCTTTCTATGCAGTAACAGATGGTTTTAATGCTGACACTTCTTTACATAATGAAAAAGTATA
>CAIYOV010000219.1 GCA_903927935.1 uncultured Bacteroidota bacterium
AATACTTTTCGTACACCCTAAGCATCATGGGCGTATTAACTATTGCGGGCGGGATTTATCTTTTTTTCAGCATGAAACCTTCAATACCTAAAGATGAGTTCGAAGCCATGCAGATGGCTATGACCAATCAGATGGGCAACATGATGGGCGGCACGGCATTGGTAGTAGGATTAATAACCGGTGTGCTGATGATTGTACAGGCCCAATTGCTCATGCTGTTTATTGATTTAGAAAGGAACCAACGCGAAAGCATTGAGTTGCAAAAGCAGCAACTTGAAGCAACAAAATAAACAGCACGCGCTGCAAACGCTTATTTCGTTTGTCTCACTATCAACATGTTTTCCTTTTAGCTTTTAGGGCTCTTCTTCTAATTATCCTGCTATTGAAACGCCTATCAGTTTACCTATACCAAAAGTTATGGCTGCTGCGGCTAAACCAAAAAACACTTGCCTGAAACCAGAGAACCAAACATTCCTTCCGGTAAATAAGGTGATGGCAGCGCCAATTAAAAACAAACCCACAGCACTAGCCGAAACACTGATGATTATAGCGGTCAACCCTTTAGTGAACAGGAAGGGGAATACCGGGATAATAGCTCCGACAGAAAATAAAATGAAAGAATACACAGCCGCCTGAGCTGCAGAGCCTTTTAATTCCTCGGCATTTATTCCCAATTCCTCTTTTACCAATAGTTCATGCGCGCGGTCTTTATCTTTCATGATATCGGCAGCCATTTGCTTAGCCTGTTCTTCGGGGATTCCTTTTGCCATGTATATTAAGGCTAACTCTTTCATTTCGCCATCCGGATTGGTTTCGAGTTCCTCCATTTCTAATTGCATTTGATTTTCGTACAGTTCCTGCGAACTCTTTACCGAAATCCATTCGCCCAACGACATGGATAAACCTCCTGCCAACAGACCTGCCAGACCCGCCAGTAAAACACCTTGCTGACCAGCTGTGGCACCGGCAATACCCATAACCAAACTAAAATTAGAGACTAACCCATCGTTGCCTCCTAATACAGCAGCGCGTATAGCATTACCACCCACTGAACGATGCCTGCTTTCGAATTTCGAAACGTGCTTTCCGGCAATGGTTGTTTGCTTTTCGAGAATTGACTGAAGTATTTTTACGTGGTTTGTTTCAGTGCCCGTTATTTCGCGGTTGTTTTTTTGTTTAGTAGTAATTATGGCGCTCGAAATAGTTTTTTCGGTGGCCATTAACACGCCCAGCACATAGTCGTAGCCGAATATTTTGCCTATCAGGTTGATCGTTTTTGCCCTCCAGGAAGGACGCATTAACTTCTCTAAGGCAATATTCTCTTTTTTGGCAAACGCCTCGGCATGACCTTTTTCAATGTCGCTCATTTGTATGAACACATTGGCAATTCCTTCATCGGTTTCATGTTCTGCCAGTTTCTGATATAAATAGCTGGCGTCAATTTCAGTTTGTATGTTATTGTTTTTCATTCTTGGTATAATTAAAATCAACCTTTATTACCGGCCGAAAAGAAATAGCCTGCAAGAACTAAAAGTCGAATGCAAGTAAGATACTTTACAGCCGTCAAAAAATGATTTCTGTCATTCATAAATTACAGAAAAAAAAGGGCAAATCTTGCGAATTGCCCTCTTCCGACTCTAGGCAGTTTAGCGCTTTTTGCAGCGGTTATTCTGCTTAATTCATTCTTAGTTGTAAAACCACACCAGACGCTGGTGGCGGTTTCTGTATGCATGTAGCAGAGAAAAGTTTCGGGGCTGTTAAACCGGTAATATCTTCCCTCCAATCGTTAATGAACCTATTTACAACTATTACCATGCGAAGATGTGATGGACGAAATCCGTGTTCAATGATGTAAATCATAAGGGGCAATGATGCTGATGCATGGTTTTAAAAGCCTGCCAATGCTCCTTGCTTAATTACCAAGGTGCTATCCGAACCGGTTACTCTTTAACTGCCTCTTTATTGGCGATTAAATACTTACGCTTTAAGCGGTGACTTACAATAAAAAGGATGCCGACCAGAATAAACGGGAAATTTATCATCATGACAATACCGATACACTGACCAACAGCAAAATGGTTCCGGTTATAATTCAGCAAAAAAATAAACGGAGTTGTTCCCAAGCCTATTAATGTAAAGATTATACCACCGGCCAACTCCCATTTCCAGGCAACCAGCAAAAAGGCGAGTAAAACAAACGAAGGAATAAGATGCATAAAAAAATTAGCCAGCTGTTGTTGTAAAGTCAGTCCCGGCTCAAAGGCATCGGCCGCAAACATGCTTATAAAAAGAATTGCCGCCATACAAAGAATACGCGGCAACCAGTAAAATACTTTTGTTGTGGTTTCCATTTATTAAATGCTTTAGACCGTAAAAGTAAAAGCACGGTAATGGATAACCTATGACAATCATCATCAGCTGACAGGCTCCGGTCTTTTTATTTCATGACCTATGGTTTGGAAGAGTTCTTTATTACAGATTTCCCACAATTGATAACCACCCGATAGATTTAAAACTTTGTTGTAGCCGTTTTGCTTCAAAATTCGCTGAGCCAGATAACCTCTTAAACCGGCAAGACAATAGATATAAATATTCTTAGCCGGGTCTATCTCACTCATTCTTTCACGAATTGAATCTACCGGTATGTTTATGGCATTTGAAATATGCCCGGCTTCAAATTCCTCTTTTGTTCTTACATCCAGCAACACATCTTTACCGGTAATCACATCCATTTCATTCCAGTAGAAAATTCCTAAACGGTTGTGTAAAATGTTCTCTGCCACAAAACCTGCCATATTCACCGGGTCTTTTGCTGATGAATATGGTGGAGCATAAGCATGCTCAAATTCGGTTAATTCATAGATGGTGCTGTTACGTTGTATAGCTGATGACAATATGTCTATCCTTTTATCTACTCCATCATAGCCTGCAATCTGAGCACTTAACAGTCGACCATCTTCGGGTGAAAAAGCAATTTGAATGCTCATCTGTTTGGCACCGGGATAATATCCCGCGTGAGAGCCGCTGTGAGTGGTAGAGACGATGTGTTTTATTTCTGCTTTGATAAGATGTTTAGATGCCGTGCCTGCTGTAGCTACCGTCATACCAAATACCTTAACAATGGCCGTGTTGATAGCACCGTTATATTTTTGTTTGTTGCCCAATACTATGTTGTTAGCACAAATACGTCCCTGCTTGTTTGCCGGTCCGGCCAGGTATGTGTTCATAGACTGACCGGTAATGCGATTGGTAAACTCTATCGCATCGCCTACAGCATAAATATCGGGGTCAGAAGTTTGTAAGTATTCGTTTACCCATATGCCTTTTGCCTTACCAAGTACAAGCCCTGTACTTACTGCAAGTTTTGTATCGGGCTTAACTCCTATAGACATGATGACAACATCAGCATCTAACTGTTCTCCGCTTTTCAATAACACTTTCAGTTGCGAGTTCTGTTTCTCGAAAGCCGTAACTGCCGAACTAAGCATCAACTTAACACCCTTGCTGCGTATGTGCTGCTGAACAATCGCAGCAATAGGATAATCTAATGGGGCTAATATCTGGTTACCCATTTCTATTACGGTAACCTCCATACCAAGGTGGTGGAGATTTTCGGCCATTTCTAAACCGATAAAACCACCTCCTATCACTACCGCTTTCTTTACCTGTTTTTGGTGAACAAAGGCTTTGATATAATCCGTATCAGCCACATTGCGTAAGGTAAATATCCCTTCGCTGTTTATGCCGGGTAGTGGAGGACGAATGGGTTCGGCACCGGGCGATAAAACAAGTTTATCGTAACTCTCCTCGTATTGCTTACCGGTAACGTGATTGAGTGCGACAATGGTTTTTGTAACCGGGTTAACTCTTATTACCTCTGTCATGGTTCTGACATCGATATTAAACCGCTGATTAAATGAGGCCGCGGTTTGAATTAATAAAGAATTCCGGTTCTTAATTACATCGCCTATGTAATAAGGCAATCCGCAATTGGCATACGATATATACTCTCCCTTTTCGAACATTACAATTTCGGCATGTTCATCTAATCTTCTGAGCCTTGCTGCTGTGCTGGCACCACCGGCTACGGCACCTATAATTATATATTTCATGTTATCGGTTTTGCTGAATTATGATGCAAAGTTACCATTGCCAATCGGGTGGTATGTAACAAAAGGTACACAGCTATTAAAGTAGAAATCCGGAATCTGTGCCCCTGTATCAGCATACATCTTCAACATTTAGACTGGGAACAAACGGGCAAAAAGAAAAGGGCAAATCTTGCGAATTGCCCTCTCCCGACTTTCGGCAGTTTAGCGCCTTTTAAAGCGGTTATTCTGCTTTATTCCTTCTTACCTCTGAAACCTTTCATTTTCCGGTGGCAGTTTTTGTGCTGCATTTACCAGAAAAGTTTCCCGCTCGTTGCTTCGGTAATGTCTTTCCTGTTTTACCTTATGGAACCGACTTCACAAATAAGACGATGCAAACATGCAGAATCGAAAAACCGCAAACAATGATGCGCATCATTTTAGGTGGTGATGCTGATATATGTTCTTAAAAACATGCTGGATAGGTTTTTATTGAGTTTGCCATTTAACTTAATCCACCTCTTGTGTGAGCCCGCTACGAAGGGCAACAGGTCGCTTGGCAGGTTGTGCTATAACACTGCAAGCCTGCATAATCATGGTGGGGATAATAAGGAAAGTCTTAATTTTCAAATTATTTGTTTCTGTGCTTTTGAATAACTGTAACTCATTGTTCTAAAGTAATACTTAATCTATCGAAATATCAATAAACCAGGTATCGGCAATAGCGTTCAATGAAAACCGGATGTTTATATTCATATCTTTATACTTTTCGCTGCTGCCTGGTTGAACGGTAGATACTTTCCACGTAGTAGTTTGTCCGCCAGTACCCAGTTCCATTGAACTTTTTCTTGCGCTGGTAAATGTACAGCAGCTTTGTGTACACGCATTCATCTTGCTTACATAACCCTGGTAGATGGATAATATTTTCCCGATATCGCCAGGCCCATCGTACAATACACAACGCCACTCATATTTATTCACTGTTTTCCCATTTGCTTTTGCATACAGCCTTCTATCTATGTTCTCGGTAATATCAGCATAAGCGCTTCCTTTTATCATGTAGGTTGAGTACCAGGACCTATTTAAAAATTTCCAGTAATCCTTTTCCTCCAATCCCTTCCATGTTTCAAAATCGTTTGGAAATTGTTTTATTACCTTTTGTACTGCAGTACAAAAATCTTCCTGTGTGGCAGTTTGTATTGCCTGTTGGCGTACCACTTTATCGGCAGCTTTTGCTACATCGATATCTTTAACTACCTTACTAATGTAGCCATTATCGCCCGTTGTAGTTTTTGTAGCAGTAACATTCGGGGTGGTTGCATTGACTACTTGCGCTTTTGGTGTTTCTGCCACCGGTTTGGTTACTGTTTTTAAATAGTATTTATCCAAGGGTATAGGATAAATCAACTGCACTTCGTAAATGCCTTGAGGTTTGCTGACCAACTGAACCCAATGACTCAGCGGTTTATTACCATTACTCAATCTTACTCTATACGACAAACCGGTGCAGGCATCGCAGTACTTTTCGTTGGTAGTAACTACATTTTCCTCCATATACTTTGTTGTTATTTCAGCAATTTCGTTGTATTTACTGTTGGCTGCTGTTTTATCGCTGCCCCGGTAGAAAACATATTTTAATTCGCCTTTACCGTTTTTTACTTCTACATAATTTTCGACTGTGCCCGGAAACCTGGCCTCGGTTTGATAAAATACCGATTCGCCTAATGTTTTTATTTCGGCCCTGTTGCTGTCGATATAGTTACCCAGGAAACGATAAAGTAATAAGAGATCGAAGTGCTTTTTGTACGAATAATCATCTACTTTTTTCTCTTCTGTAATTTCAGCTTTGGGAGTTTCTGCCACCGGTGCCGGTGTGTAATACGGAGTGTATTTTTTAAACTCACCGGTATAGACAAAAGAAATATGGCTGATGTTTTTGTTCATACTTTTTTGCGGAAGTTCCAGATACATGCGGTAATCGTTGGTTTGGTATAGCAGCGCATCTTCTGTTTTTTGCAAAACATTTTTACCGGCTGTTGCCTCGGCTTTTTTACCGGTAAGTGGAAACGATAACCCCAGCGGCAACTGACCTCCGTATCCATCATATACATCTACTATTGTAATGTATTCGCCATTCGTTCTTAGAGTTATCTGGTCAGGTTCGGCAGTGTAGCGCTTATCGTACTCGCTGTATTTAAGGCGGTATTCAACAATAGCAAATTGAGGAATTTCGGCATTCTTGCTGTGCCCCAGTATATCTAAAGGGTCCGGTACATAATCTACCGGAAACCGTTGCCTCATCTCTTCGCGCGCCTTCTCTTCTGCTGCATCGTAAGGTGCCGGTGCCGGTGTGGCCGAAGGGGCTTTTGATTTGCCGTGTTGCGCCTGTGCCGCACGGGTAAATAGCAACAGCATGAACAGCAGACAGAAGCCAGCATAGAGGTTGGTTTTTTTCATGGGAAAATTGTTTAGTGGTCATCGAAAATAGGCGGGTGTTAACTGCCTACCTATGACATCCGTCATAGCTTGTTCAACACCTAAAAGTCTCTGCTTAATAAATCTGCCCGAGGTAATAAACCCAGCGCGCGAAGGCTTTTAAATTATTTCGATAACCACCTGAGGGGGCAGCGTTAAGCAGGCCGGTTCGGGTTTTATTTTATCCAGAAATATTTTGTCTTTCGGTTTCATCAGGTTTAAAAGTTTGGTCACCTGATCGGCATCTTTGGCTTTAAAAACTTCTGACTGCATAAACAGGGTCACCTCTACCGAAACAAGATGACAGATTTTACCGCTTGCGTTTTCTTTTAAAAAATAGCCGCCATCGCGAGCCAAAAGCGAATACCTGTTACCGGTGGCTTGAGCAGATGCGCAAGAAAACAGCAGGGCAAATAACAGGATAGAAACAGTTTTCATTTTTGTTTAGTAAGTAACGGAAAACAAACAAAAATATTTGCCCGCCAGCGGAGGCCCGCCAGTGGCAATAACTCTTAGGAATTATTTATCTGCGAAAGCTACGATTTGTAGAAATGAAAATCGGACACCAGTTCCCAAAAGCAAATAGTGTTAGATAGCTTAATGATATCTACCTTTTCGTCCCTCGCCTGTAAGCGCAGAGCGGCTATATGCTGCTCAATATTTACATTATTGGTGTTGTCCATAACCCATCGTTTATAGTTTTAAACGAGGGGATGGTTTAGAAGTTCCGTTAAACCGAATTTCTTTTGAAAAAACTGTTTTCACCAAAGCCGAACTGGCTAATGCCGTTTTTTATAGTAATCTTATCGCTCACAAACAAAACCACTACCCCATGACAAGATTATTACTTGCCTCTCTATGCATTTTAATGCTGTTCCCTTTTACACAGGCCCAAACCGTAAGCGATGTGGACGGCCATGTATACCACACCATCACCCTGGGCAACCAGGTTTGGATGAAAGAAAACCTGACCACCGGCAAATACCGCAACGGAGATCCAATTAATACCGACTGGACCCAGATTCCTTATGTAGGTACCGCCAGCGATTATGCGCATAACATTGTTTACGATTCGGCTTATGGTAAACTCTATAACTTTTATGCCGTGGAGAACGCAAGAGGTATTTGCCCTGTGGGCTTTCACGTACCCAGCGATACCGAATGGATTGCCCTGCGAACCTTTTTAGGCGGAGCTTCTGTAGCAGGTGGTAAAATGAAAGAAACCGGTACCCAATACTGGCAAACCCCTAACACCGGTGCCGATAACAGCAGCGGTTTCAGTGCACGTCCATCGGGCAATGTGGCCAATGCCCAGTTTATGGGTATAAATGTTGCGGGCGGCTGGTGGTCAAGAACCTACAACCCAGCCTCAGGTTACTGGATAGGGTTTGGGGTTTCGTATAACTCTGCCGCTATGACCAGCGGAGAATCTATTAAGTCGTATGGTCTGGCCATCCGTTGTGTGGGCGATGCATCGGCAACGGGTGTCGATGAAATTAAAACCGTTGGGTTCAGTATTTACCCTAACCCGGTAAGCAACGAACTGAATATTTCAACGAACGAAAAGGTGGACCGTATTGAAATTTATAACCTCAGCGGCTCGCTGGTTACCACTACTACAAAAAGCAAAATCAATACGGCTGAGTTCTCATCGGGCACTTACTTCGTAAAAGTTTATTCAGCCGACCGGATAGGCGTTCAGGAGTTTATTAAGCAATAGGTCTATACACAGATTTGCAAAAGCGGAAACGAGCGAAAGTTGGTTTCCGCTTTTTGGTTACAGCCTCCCCCTGAAGCAAAGGAAAAATTACTTTTGGCACTGCATTATGGAACTGATAGAAGAAAAGATTTTCAACAAGCAAAACTTCACCATCCAACCCCTACCCAAAGGCGAATACGAAAAATGCACGTTTACGAACTGCGATTTTTCGAACACCGACCTGAGTGGTTTGAAGTTTATCGACTGCGGGTTTATAAGCTGTAATTTAAGTTTGGTGAAGCTGAACAACACCGCCCTGCGCAATGCTGACTTTAAAGATTGTAAAATGCTGGGGCTGGTGTTTGAAGGCTGCAATGCGTTTGGCCTGGAGGTAAACTTTGATAGCTGCAACCTTAACCATTCTTCGTTTTATCAAACCAAAATGAAGAAGACAGATTTCAAAAAGTCAACCCTGCACGAAGTGGACTTTACCGAGTGTGACTTAACCGAAGCCACCTTCGAAAACTGCGACCTTTCCAATGCCAAATTCGAACGGACCATACTTGAAAAAGCAGACTTCCGCACATCATTCAACTATTCTATCGACCCCGATTTGAACCGGATAAAAAAAGCCCGGTTTTCGTTACCCGAAGTGGTTGGCCTTTTACACAAATACCATATTGAAATAGACCATGTAGATTAATCTAATCTTCACACATCCTTCAATTGTCAGAATCATTTGCCTTTATATCTTTACCTCACAAAAATATTTCATGAAGTATTTAACTCTTGGTTTTTGTCTTTTGCTTTTTGCCTTTTATTCCACCGGTTGCAAAAAATGTTTTCATTGCTACAACGCCTGTCAGCAATGTGCCATTACCATCAACAGCCACACCTTTACCCAAACTTATTGTGTAGATAGTTTTAGTTCAACTGCAGAATACAATGCGGCAATTGCCCACGATACTGCCATAGGTTATACCTGTGCCACCACCACACCTACTTACGATTATACTTTTTGCGTAAACCAACCGGGTTCCGAAAGTTACCCGAGCTATTTCAACAAAGGCAAACGAGCTACCTGCGATGAGAAATAAAAGTTTGCTATTGCTTATTGGTATATTAGTTATAAGCTTATTGCCTTCGTGTAGAAAGGATGTCAAAACCTGTAAACTCGGTAAGTATTATCTAAGTGACGGCAGCAGCACACCTTCGCCCAACATCTTTTTATATAACGAAAACGGAAAAGTAAAACGCATCGGCTATACCGATGGCTCAAAAGACACGGTTATTTATAATGCCGATACTATTACCATCATCAGCTACAACAGGTACGATTCACTCGCCACCACCTTTACCGGTTTGCTGAACGCCAGCGGTTCTGTTACATCGGGTGCAAAGAACAGTTACGATATATATGGCAACCTCACCGGCACCGATTATCTGGCATATGAATACAATGCCGAGGGCCGTATGACTAAACAAACCACTAACAATACTTCGGGGGCAACTATTCTCTCGTTGACATATGACGGGGGCAATACCAAAACAGGTGGTCTCTACACCGGTGGCTTACTGAATAAGCGATATTATTTGTACCACAACACAGCCGAAAACAAAACCAATGTGAATGATTTAAACGGAGTATTTACTCCGTGGCTCGGTAATTCTTCAGCCAATCTGCTCGACAGTATGCACATTATTACTCCGTCAACTTCCGATACCGTTCGCATACAATACGCACATACCTTAGATGATAACAGTTATTTAAGTAAGACCATTCAAACATGGCTTACACCGGGTGTGCAAACAAAATTTCATACCTATCAGTATTTCGATTGTAATTAAGTTTAGCCGTTCAGGCTATCCAGTTCTCTCCTGTTCTTCTTGGTAGGTCTGCCTTGTTTACTCTGGCGCTTACCGGTGTAGTCAATAAACACTGGTTTCTCTTTTTTCAATAGTTCTTCGGCAGGTGTCAGGTCAGCATAATGCAGAATGGCTTCTGAATACTGAACGCGATTAGATAAGAGTGTTGTTACTTCTATCACCCATTTACGGGCTTCGGTTTTTATTTCATACACATCACCAACGGCTACCTGCTTAGAAGGTTTTACATCGGCACCATTGCATTTTACTTTATGCGAATCGATGGCATCTGCAGCCTGTGTGCGGGTTTTAAAAATACGGATAGCCCATAGGTATTTATCAATCCGAAGTTTTTCTGAAGCATCCATACAGGTAATTAAACCCTAATTTATTTTAGGGGTTATTTCGCAGGGGTAATCAAACAGGCAGTTTTCTTTAATAATATCTGCCACGGTATCCGGCACCATCTCTTCCCAGCCATGTTCCCCGCTCTTAATCATCTGAATAACTTTGGTAGAGAATATCTGTAGAACGCTTTCATCGTATCCGGTTAAATCCTGTAAAAAATCATTGTCTTTCAAATGCCGATAAAGCGGTTTTAGTTTTTCAGTAACTTCCAGATTGGCTGCGGTAACAACCGGTTTCCCTTTTTCAGACTGATAAGGATAAACCAGCATACGCGTATTGCCCATGAATATTTCACCAAAGTAATGCATCAATTCACCGGCAGCATTTTTGTAATATTTTTCGTTGAACAACTCTACAATATTCAGTATGCCTACAATAATGCCTATATAATTTGGCTTACATCGGTTCAGGTAATTAACCAATACATCATGCTTATGGCAGTTCGAAATCATTACCGTGTGCCCAAGACTGCAAAGAATATCCGCACGGTCTAAAAAATCTTTGTTATTAAAGTCACCGTCACCACTTAAATTGTTCAGGGTAATTTCAGAAAGCACAATTAAATCATCTGTATTTCCAACTTCGTCTTTGTAATGCTCCAGACCGCATTTCATCATATCCTCATTCACATTTGTAACCGGACGAAACCTTCCGCGCAGACACAGAATGTTTTTCTTATAGAGAATATCCTTAGGCTGATAAACCTCCTTATCAGCACCAAAAATGGTTCCGTCCGTAAAATTCTTTTTTACCAATTCCAACGCAAGCAACCGGTTATCTATCTTTTCAAAACCGGGACCCTTAACTCGAATCATATCAATTTCTAACTGGTCGGTAGAAAGATTATCCATTAATGAGTCAATAAAATCTTCCATCTGGTCGTAATACCAATAGCAGGCAAAAAGCAGATTAGTTCCAACACCACCCAACACCCGCTGCTGATACAAACTGTCTACACCTTTCAAACGCACGTGAATGATTACTTCATTAGGTTCTGTTTCGGGGTGTAGCTGAAACTTAACTCCCATCCATCCGTGCGGGTCGTTATCTTTTTTATAATTAAGTGTGGTGCA
>CAIYOV010000220.1 GCA_903927935.1 uncultured Bacteroidota bacterium
AAGCGAAGTAGGAATTTTATAATCGAGGAAATTATTGTTCACTATAAGTCCTTTGTAATATTTCATTTGTTCAGTCATAGCTTGTCCAATTCCCATATGCCATGAACCCTGCAATTGTCCTTCCACCGCAAGCGGATTAATAGCTTTGCCGCAATCATGTGCACCCCACACTTTCAGGATTTTCACAAGACCGGTTTCCGTATCCACTTTCACTTCGGCAGTACATGCACCGAACGAATAGGATGGACTTAATCCTGCACCCGCACCTTTAAAATCGCCACCGAGTTTTGGAGAAATATATTTTCCGCTGATGCTAACGGCACCACGCTTTGAAACCAGAATATCAATAGCCTCCAGCCAACTCAAATCAATTTTTTTGTCATTGCTGAAAATTCTTTCGTTGATGAGGTTCAATTCTTCCACCGGAACTTCTTTCGCTTTTGCAACGGCATTCAGAATTTCTAACCGCAGTTTTTCTGCTGCATCTTTTGCAGCATTGCCAGCCATAAATGTCACGCGACTAGAATAACTTCCCATATCAACAGGAGTGAGTAGTGTATCTGCGGCCAGAACAAAAATATTTTCCATTGAAATATTCAGTACTTCTGCAACAATCATCGCCAGCATAGTATCGCTTCCCTGACCAATGTCACTTGCTCCGCTGGTAATTAAAACTCTTCCGTCAAAATCTAATTTAAGATGAACCGTTGACTGGGGCAATTCATTCCAGATTATCGGTAGCGCACTTCCACTGATAAAAAATCCACAGCCCACACCAAGTCCATGGCCGAATGATAGTTTGCCGTGGCGGTTTTTCCAATTACTCTGCTCTGCAACTTTCGTTAGCGACTCCCGACTGCCGTTTGACGTAATTCGATATTCGCCAACAGTTAGTGTATTCGGAGTGAGGAAATTTTTCATCCGCATTTCAACCGGATCCAATTTCAATTTATGTGCTATGTCATCAATCAGACTCTCTGTGGCAAATCGCGAGTTCACCGCTCCGTGCCCTCGCATAGCACCACATTGCGGCTTGTTGGTGTAAACCCGAAAAGTTCTGAAGCCGAAATTATTTAACTTGTAAGGAGCCTGTAACAGGACACCATTGTAATAAGTAGTAACTACACCAAAACTTCCGTAAGCGCCCCCATCAATAGCAACATCAGCATCAAGCGCATGAAGCGTTCCATCTATCATTGCACCCAATTGCAAAGTCATTCGTGAAGGATGACGTCCGTGATTGCTGATAAATACTTCTTCGCGTGTGAAACGGATCTTGACCGGTCGTCCGGTTTTACGTGCCAGGTGCGCGATAATCATTTCATGCGGAAAAGGGTCGCTCTTTCCTCCAAAACCACCGCCCACATATGGTTTGATAACACGTACACGACTAAGCGGAACTTCCATCACTTTAGCAAGTGCACGATGCAGGTAATGCGGAACCTGCGTTGCAGTGATGATTGTTAAGCCGTTCTCATCCCAGTAAGCAGTGGCTGCATGTGGTTCAGTGAACGCATGTGTTACACCTTCAAATTCAAAAGTCATTTTTGAAACAACATCCGATTCTTCCAAACCTTTTTGCTGGTCGCCAAAACGCAACTCTGCTTTTTTATGAATGTTGTTGTTGAATTTTCCGTAAGAATGAATTTTTTCATTCTCGCCTACATCATTCAATGATTCATCAATGCTAAGGAATTCCTTGATGGGTTGATATTTTACTTTGATAAGTTTCAAGGCTTCTTTCGCAATGTCCTCCGTGTCTGCAGCAACTGCCGCTACAACTTCTCCTATGTAACGAACTTTTTCAATTGCCATGGCCGTTTCATCGTTCGAAATCGGCAGCACGCCAAACTTGACCGGTAATTCTTTTCCTGTAACAACTGCCCGAACACCTTGTAATTGCTCCGCTTTGCTTGTGTCAATGCTTTCGATTTTTGCATGAGGATAAATGCTGCGAAGGAATTTTGCATGCAATGAATTCTTCATTTGCAGATCATCGGCATATTCAGCTGCACCGGTTACTTTTTTATTTGCCTCGATGTAAGGTCTGCCAACGCCAACCGTTTTGATTTTTGGATCGTCCGGATTTGGTAGTCCGGATTTTGGGACTTGAACTTCATTTGCATACTCCGCAACCGCCTCAATAATTTTTTGGTATCCGGTGCATCTGCAAACATTTCCCGAGAGTGAATCTTTTATTTCATCAATGCTGGGTTTTGGATTTTTATTTATAAAGTCAATAGCCGTCATTACCATTCCGGGAGTACAGAAGCCGCATTGAACTGCACCTTTTTCTACAAACTTTTCTTGAAGGCGGTGCAACTTGGCATCGGTAGCGATGCCTTCAATAGTGGTGATAATTGCACCATCAAACCGCAAAGCAGGAGTAATACAGCTCAACACCGGTTCATTGTCAACTAATACCGTGCAGGCGCCACAGCTACCTTGCTCGCACCCGATTTTAGTTCCTGTTAAACCAACTTTTTCACGAATTACATTGGAGAGCATTTCGTGCTCGCTCACCAGTATTTCATGTTTTGTGCCGTTAACCGTTATCGAAAGCTGCTTCATGCTGTTAAAGATTGGCGATTACATTTTTTAATTTTTGCTGCACTTCCGTTGCTATACAACCGAGCTGCTCATTTTTTATAGCTATCATAGAAGCTACAGGGTCAACCGCGCTTACTTCAACTTTACCATTATCATGCTCCTGAACAATTACGTTGCATGGTAACATAGTACCTATCTTGTCTTCAGCGCTGAGCGCTTTG
>CAIYOV010000221.1 GCA_903927935.1 uncultured Bacteroidota bacterium
AGGCGCTAACGGCACCGATGGAACTAACGGAACAAATGGTGCAACCGGAGCTGATGGACAAAACGGATTAGACGGAGCAACAGGAAATACCGGAGCTACAGGCGCTAACGGCACCGATGGAACTAACGGAACAAATGGTGCAACCGGAGCTGATGGACAAAACGGACTAGCCGGTGCAACAGGAAATACTGGCGCTACAGGCGCTAACGGCACCGATGGAACTAACGGCACAAATGGTGCAACAGGAGCTGATGGACAAAATGGATTAGCCGGTGCAACAGGAAATACTGGTGCTACAGGCGCTAACGGAACCGATGGAACTGACGGGATAGATGGTGTTGATGGAGCTACAGGCGCTAACGGCACTGATGGAACTGACGGGATAGATGGTGTTGATGGCGCCACTGGTGCTACAGGGGCCACTGGTGCTGATGGAACAAACGGCACAAATGGCACCACAGGCGCCACCGGCCCAACAGGCTTACAAGGTTTAGCAGGTACTACAGGCGCCAAGGGCGCCACCGGAAATGACGGTGCCTCAGGAGCAGTAGGAGCTACCGGAAATGATGGAACCACAGGCGCCACCGGCCCAACAGGCTTACAAGGTTTAGCAGGTACTACAGGCGCCAAGGGCGCTACAGGAGCTACCGGAACCAACGGCACCACAGGCGCCACAGGCTCAACAGGCTCAACAGGCTTACAAGGTTTAGCAGGTACTACAGGCGCCAAGGGCACCACAGGAGTAACCGGAACTAACGGAACCACAGGCGCTACTGGCCCAACAGGTCCTACAGGTAATAATACAATACCTAATGGTACTGCTGCCGGTCAAATTCTTCAGTGGAACGGAACGAGTTGGGTAACCACTACAATATGTTCTTTCTTCCAAACGGATATTAACAACTGTGGCACCTGCGGAAATGTATGCTCTTTTGCAAATGCCTCAGGGGTTTGCACCGGTGGCGCATGCGTCATTTCAGCTTGCAATACTGGTTTTAAAAATTGCAATGCTAATGCAGCCGATGGTTGCGAGATTAGTATAACCGCCAATCCAAGTAACTGCGGTACTTGCGGAAACGCTTGCAGTGCGGGTCTGGTTTGTAATGGAGCAGGAGTGTGCGCGGGAACATGTAGTTCCGGTTTTAGTTATTGCTCGGGCAGTTGCGTTAATTTATCTACAAATACAAATAACTGCGGTGCTTGCGGAAACGTATGCCCTGCGGGTCAGGTTTGTACTGCAGGAGTATGCCATCCATAATGCATTGCATAAAGAATAGAACACCAATGGTACGGACAAACCCTTTCTTGATTTTACTTTTCTTTTTAAGCAGTAGCCTAATAGCCCAGAGAGTGGATACCTCTACACTGAATGGCTTAGTGGTATCAAACAATGGCGAGTTTCCTGGCAGAAAAGTAATACTAACCCCTTACAACAATATTGAGGAAACCTACGAGGCAAATATAAATAGTGATGGGTCATTCATTTTTAAAGTTCCGGTAAGCGATATTTCTTCCTACCAGCTAACCTACTGCGGCTATGCCAAAAGTATTCTGTTTACAAAAAACGAGTTAAGTGCAGGTTTTTTAATTGAGGTAGAAGATGGCAGGCCTTCTAAAATGTTTATCAGCAATTCATATGAAAATGCTGCCTATGAAATTTTAAGAACCAGTTTATTGTCGGTTAAAGAGTCGTTTGCAGGATTTGGGAAATGCGATGCCGATAATAATGCAAAATGGCCTGCGGTTTTCAAAAAATATAATCTTGGTCTTGCTGAAGTTTCGGCACAATATCCCAACACGTTTACCGTAAAATCGCTGATACCTATGGCTAAATTTCCGGAATTTAAATCCGGAGATTTATCTGTTAGTTTCGTTCGTCAGCATTATTTTGACTCTGTTGATATTTGCGATGGCCTTCTTTTTAAGACTTCTGACATAGCTTATAAGTTTATCAATTATCTCGATTGTTTTGCCGATACAACACCGGCAGGAAGAATCAGCTTCATCAGCAATATGTTTAACAAAGCAAAAGGGAATATTGAAGTAAAAAAGAGAATAGGGCTGGCACTCTACAACATATTCAGCCAGCAAAATCGCGAAAATTACCTTGTAAGCTATGGGCAGTGGTTAGAGTTTCAACCCTGGGCTAAAAATGATTTGCCGGCAATCTTATCGCGGCTGGAATTGGCGTCAAAGGTGTTGCCGGGTAGTCATGCACTCGACATTGTGGCCATTGATGTAAACGGGAAAAATCAGCACCTAAGCGACCAAATTAAATCCAATAAACTTACCATGGTATTATTCTGGTCTTCAGAATGCAGCCATTGCCGTGAATCATTGCCTGAATTCAAGGAGTTGTATACCGCCTATCATCCTATGGGTTACAATATATTCTCTGTATCGCTGGATGAAGATAAGATGAGTTGGATTGACTTTCTTAAACAGAATCCTGTGCCCTGGATTAATGTTTATGCAGGAGCCAATAGTGTAGCCGCTAACAATTACTATGTGCAGGCAACCCCTTCGATAGCCTTTATTGATCAAAATGGAATAGTAATTAAACGCTTTATGGATACGAAAGATATAGCCTATTATATCAAAAAAATCCTGTGACCATTTTGCTATACCTAAATTAATAAACCACGCTTTTCAGGGTGCTATGCCTATGGCAAAAGCCATGCAGGAGCAACAGCAAATGATAGAAGTGCAGAACAGGCAGATTGAACGGATGCAACAGCAGATTGATGCTCTGCAGAAAAAGTAAAAACAGTAGTTATTTAGTTGTTCTTATCTGCATTTAGCAGACAACACAGCAGCAGATTTTAAAAAAGGCAGCCCAACAAAAGGGGCTGCCTTTGTAGTATATGGTGTAAATTAAAAATGCCATTACAAAAAGCAATAAAAATTTCATCTTTATCAGGCACAAGCACTATACATCTATTAGATAAAATCATATGGTAAATAATTTAAGCACTACCAATTCCATACTTCACCATTTTATTGCCGAAATACGCGATAA
>CAIYOV010000222.1 GCA_903927935.1 uncultured Bacteroidota bacterium
ATGCCCGGTGGTTTTGGCACCATTGATGAAGTTTTTGAAACACTTACCTTAATACAAACCGGGAAAATTGACCGTGTGCCGCTGATATTTATGGGGAAAGATTACTGGGGTGGCCTGATGGAATGGATTAAAAAAACGATGCTCGAGGAAGAGCACAACATTAATAAAGAAGACTTGAATTTATTCGAAGTTACCGATGACCCTAAACGGGTGGTGAAAGTGATTAACGATTTCTACAAGAGGAAAGAACTGAGACCGAACATGCGTCTCTAATGCTGATGAAAGCAGTTACAGCCATTTTTATTTTATCGTTCGTAATGTTGTTGAATACTTCGTTCAACTCGGGCAGAAATCTGCCACCGGTTGTCGTTCCGGTTATTAAGCCTTTAGCTGATAGTCTTGCGTTGCCGAAGCAGTTGGCCGATGAAAAATATTTCGGCAGTGTGTTGGATATTTACCCTTCGACTATTGTTGGTAATTTCGGTGAGCCGCGCAGATTGCATTTTCACACCGGTCTTGATTTCAGAACCAATCAGGAAGAGGGTCACAAAGTTTTTGCAGCAGCTGACGGATACATTTCACGCATCAATGTTTCAAGTGTTGGTTATGGTAACTCACTTTACATTACGCATCCGAACGGATATGTGAGTGTGTATGGCCACTTACAAAGATTCAATGCGCAAATTATGCAGCGGCTGCGCAAGGAGCAATACGCTAAAGAAAACTTTGCCGTTGATTTTTATTTGCAGCCCAGCGAAATTCCGGTGAAGAAAGGCGATACGATTGCATTAAGCGGAAATACCGGTGGCAGCGGAGGTCCGCATCTGCATTTCGAAATCCGCGATTCGGCAGAGAGGATTTATAATCCGATGTTATTTGGCTATAAACTCAAAGACGATATGAAACCGGTGGTGAGTTTTCTGAAATTTTACCCCCTCGATGATTTGAAATATAAATCGGACGGTTACCGTACTAAAGTTTTAGGCAAAGCAGGAAACTACGAAGTAACCGGTGGAATGGTAAAGCTGAATTCTGGGCAGGTAGGAATTTCGGTAAACACGTTTGATGTAATCAATCTTTCCGATGCACACATCGGCATTTATAACATCACCGTTTTTGATGGCGATAAAATGATTTACGAATATCAGATGGACAGGATTGCGTTTACCGATAAGCGAGATGTGTTGAGTCACACCGACTATCCTGTTTTTGTAAACGAAGCGCACCGCACCTTTCACAAATGTTTTGTAGAGCCCGGAAATCATTGCCCCGTTTATTGCACTTTGGCAAATAGCGGAGTGATTAATTTAAGCGATGAAAAAGTGCATGACATTCATATGGAAATAAGCGATTTTTCAGGCAATGTATCGCTCATTAAATTCAAATTACTGCCGGATAAAGCCAGCACTTTGTTTAAAGAGAAAGAACTAAAGTACACTGCCCGGTTTGATTATGACCACGAGAATGAATTCTCGAATTCTGACATTAAAATGAAAATGCCGGTAGGCTGTCTGTTCGATAATGTGTTCTTTAATTATTCCTCGGCACTTTCAACCGATGCTAGTGTCTTTTCAAAAGTGCATGAACTGGATAACAGCAATACACAAGTTTTCGATTGGTTCGATTTAGCAATAAAAACAGAAAATCTGAATCCCGCACTTGCCGACAAAGCAATAGTTGTATACAAGGATGGCACCGGAGCCACCACATCGCGTGGAGGGAAGTTTGAAAACGGATTTATTACCTGCAAAGCAAGAGAGTTCGGAACTTACTATGTGCGCTTAGATACTACTGCGCCACAGATAAAACCACTCAATGTGGTTATGGGTAAAAACATGCGTCCTTATAAAAAACTTCTTTTTAAAATCACAGACAACCTCAGCGGTATAACTGATTTCGACACTTACATTGATGACAATTGGACGGTGACAGATTACGATGCTAAATTTTCAGCACTCACTCACACGCTCGATCAAAACCTTTCGGTTGGGGAACATACTTTCAAAGTGGTTGTTACTGATGAAAGAAAAAACCGCGCGGAATATTCCATTAAGTTCGCGATGTAATTAATTGTGTAAATAATGATAACACTCCTGTCAGGCGACAAAGCCCCCGATTTTAAGGCCAAAGATCAAAACGGTAAAACGATTTCGCTGAAAGATTTTAAAGGCAGGAAAGTAATTCTGTATTTCTATCCCGAAGACGATACGCCTGTTTGCACGGTAGAAGCATGTAACTTCCGCGATAATTTTTCGCTTCTTAAAAAGAAAGGATACGAGATAGTTGGAGTGAGCCCGAATTCGGTGGAGTCGCACAAAAAATTTGAAGCGAAATACAAACTACCTTTTACGCTGCTGGCAGATGAAGACAAAAAAATAATCAATGCTTATGGCGTGTGGGGTTTAAAGAAGCTATATGGCAGAGAATACATGGGCATTCAGCGTGCTACTTTCATAATTGATGAAAATGGGAAGGTTGAAAAAATAATAGGAAGGGCATTATCAAAAATTGCCACCGAGCAGGTTCTTAAATAATGTTTCGGCAGTTTAACAAACCCGAATGCTTTCACCTTTTTTGTTTTCTTTGACTAATCACAATATAAATCATGAAGAAAAAATATTTTCTACTTACTGTTTTTTTAGTTGCAGTGTTTGCAACGCTTAATATCACAACTGTAAAATCAAAAATTACTTCGCCACCGGCAGGTAATTCGGGTGATCCTTTTTCTGCAATGACCTGTGCGCAAAGCGGCTGTCATCCTCAACCTGCGCAAACCCCGCCTAATGGCGATTTGACATTAAACATAGGAACCGGAAATCCAACCACTCCGTTAAGTGGTTTTGTTTTTACGCCCGGCACTCTTTATAACATTGCTTTTTCTTTTCCTGCAATTGTTGGGGCAACACACCCTTTCTACGGATTTCAGATTGTAGCGCTTGATGCATCGAATGCACAAGCCGGAACAATGGCAGTAAGTAATGCTGCTACAACTCAGATTAACACAAGTGTTGCTACAGGCTCACGTCAATACATGGGACACCACACTGCAAATAGCGGTCATAATTGGGTGTTCAAGTGGACTGCGCCTGCTGCCTGTTCGGGCCCGGTAACATTTTATTATGCTTACAATAAATGCAATGCGTCTGCCACTAATCCATCTGGAGCAGAAGGAACCATATACAGCAGCGAGATAACCATACAATGTAGCGGAACCGGTATCGAAGATATTTCTAATAAAGTTTCTGAATTGAACATTTTCCCCAACCCAATCAATAGCGATTTCAGTATTTCGTTTGATTTAAAAGAAACGAGCGATGTTTCGGCACAGCTTTATTCTCTTGATGGCAAAATGGCAAAAGAGTTAATAAATGAAAAAATAAGTGAAGGCAGTTTTAATCAGCAATTTGATGTGCGTGAATTGCCATCAGGAATTTATTTGGTGAAATTAAATGTTGGAGGATCGTCAGTGACCCGGAAAATAGTTAAACAATAAATCAGGAAATTGTTGTGGTGCAGTGGGGGTTTTGTTTATAATTCATGAGCAAAAGATAAGGTTAGGTTTCTGAAAGCGCCAGTTTCACTTATGTTGGCTTCACATCCAGTATTACTCAGACCGATGAATTAAATGTATACACCCAATACAGAGATTCGGTAAACTGGCAGACAGTTTGATTACATTTGTACAATGTTATTGTGACAATGGATATTCGAACACGATATGGTAAAATCTGATATTATGAAACCCACTCTTTCACTTCTTTTTATTGTAATTGCGCTTCAGCTTTCAGCTCAGGGAGATAAGTATGCTAATACCTACGTTTGCACCAAAGGGAAAATTCATTTTTTCTCAGCCAGCCCTCTTGAAGATATCGAAGCCACTTCGAACAGTGCTGTATGTGTGGTAAATACGCAAACAAAGAAAGTGTATGCAAAAATTCAGCAGAACTCATTTGTTTTTAAGGACAAGCTGATGCAGGAGCATTTTAACGAAAA
>CAIYOV010000223.1 GCA_903927935.1 uncultured Bacteroidota bacterium
GTCAGCCAGATATTACGATTGCGAGAAAAATTCTTGGTTGGGAACCGAAAGTTGATCGTGCTGAAGGATTGAAAAGGACCTATGCGTATTTCAAAAGTCTTTCGAAGGATGAGCTTTACAAAAAAGATCATCGCGAGTTTGAGAAGAAATGATTTCTTTTCTTGAATAGGATTTTCAATTTGCCATTGATCTGAATGGACTCCTAATTCTTTCTTTTCATTTATTGTATAGAAAATTTAGCGCACCGAACGATAGTAGATTAGCCCTGAATTCTATGGTTTATCCAAACGTTTCTGAAAATAATTTTTCATGCCGCTTTTGCTAGATTTGGTAAATATGGAGTTCCTCTTTTGATCGTGGCAAATATTCTGCTTACCAGTTTGTTACGCAAAATATTGATAGTGCTCATTGGACTTTTTCCTTCACTGATTCTTCTGTCATAATACAATTTGAACTCATTTTCTTTTTTGATGGTGTTCAATGCACACATGGTTAGCAACGATTTCAGTTTTCTATTTCCAAAATGACTTATTCTTGTTTTTCCCCTGATACTTGTTCCCGAAGAATATTCAAAAGGAGCTATTCCACAATAGCAGGAGAATTTTCTCGGGTCATCGAATGAAGAGAATGCATTTGTATAAACCAGAACAAACAATGCAGTTTGTTTTCCCACTCCATGTACGGATTGCACAAGATTGAATTTTTCATTGAGATCCTCATCCTCTTTCACGATTTCAAGCATTTTCCCATTGAGGATTTCGATATTCTTGGCGAGCGTCCTGATCACCGAGGTGCTCGTTTTATTGACAACACCGGTTTCATCCGAACCAAACTCCTTGGTTTCCTTGCTTGTGCTTTTCAAACTAGATTGCATTTTCACCAATCGCTCGCGCTGCGAAAGCAATTGTTTGAGGGCAAGAAGCGGCTTTGCAGGCAAGGTGAAAAGCTTGGCCTTATGCCGGTGAACCAAACAATATTCCGCAATTACTTTTGCATCAGCTTTATCATTCTTGCCTCGCTTCAAGCCAACAGACCGTTTTATCTGAAGTGCATTTTCCAACCAGAAATTTGCTTTCAACTCATTCAGAAAAACACTCAACCGCAAGGAATAGATTCCCGTGTGTTCGGCACAGAATAAAATTTCCTCCAATGAAAAATCACCGAATGATCTCATCCATTTCATCATTGAACAAAATCCCTTTTTGTTGTTTTCAAATTGCTGATGTTCGCAACAATCATGCTGGTCCTTTCTGATCACAACAACATCAATCGTAAGTTTTGACTGGTCAATGCCTACAAATAGCTTGTAATTCATAATTTTGTTTTGAAGTGAATAATCCGTTTGCTTCGATTGACCAATAGTTGAATAAAACTAGATCCCTTAAAAGCTCTCATAAGCTAAAATTCTATTTGGTTCTTGTTCAACTAAAACGACAGAGGTCTGATTCAGGGCATAGGTCTAAAAACCTGGATTGAGCGAAAGTTCACCTCTGTCGTTTGGTTAATCTGCAACAACAAATCTCAAATAAATTATTGGACCCAAACCTAAGGGATAGTAGGGAGCTCCGCCGACCGAATAGCGGGTGATTACTCTCTAAAAGAAGATAATTTCCCTGCTCCAAATTCGTATTCTTCATTTATCAAGCTAAATTTGTCTGTGCCAGAAATTCAAATCATTCCCAATTTTTTTGATGACAAGGAAGAAAATTCTCTTTCCATTCTGCGTCTTGATCTGCCCGATCCACTGACATGCGGGAATAAGATTTACAAAATGAAATACA
>CAIYOV010000224.1 GCA_903927935.1 uncultured Bacteroidota bacterium
AATCTTGACTCTTTTATACAGAAAGATAAGATTGACCAAAACCGGTTTGAGCAGGAAGTTATTTACTATATAGAAAAATTAGACATCACTGAGGAATTAACACGTTTGAAGTCTCATTGCGATTATTTTAAAACCTGCATTAGTGATAAAGAAGAATTGAAAGGACGAAAGTTGAATTTTATTGCACAAGAACTCGGTCGTGAGATAAATACGGTCGGTTCAAAAGCCAACGATGCAGTTATGCAAAAGATTGTAGTGAATATGAAGGATGAACTTGAAAAAATAAAAGAGCAAACAAACAATATACTTTAATACAATGTCTGGACATTCATTTACACGGGTTCTAATTCCCCCAAGAAAATTAGTTGTAATCACTGCTCCAAGCGGAGCCGGAAAATCTTCCATTGTAAGAAAATTATTGCAGCATAATGCCGATTTGGCGTTTTCCGTTTCATGCACTACGCGCGAAAAAAGAACCGGAGAAGAACATGCTAATCATTATCATTTCATCTCAGTGGATGATTTCAAGAAAAAAATTGCCGCTAACGAATTTGCAGAATACGAAGAGGTGTATCCCGGCAAGTTTTATGGTACCTTAAAAGTTGAGATGGACAAAATTTGGAATCAACGCAAGGTGGTGATGTTTGATATTGATGTAAAAGGCGCACTGAATCTCAAGAAGCAATTCGGCAACGATTGTCTCACTATTTTTATTGCCCCCCCTTCAAAAGAATCACTTATTAATCGCTTGAAAAACCGAGGAACGGAAGACGTAAATAGCCTAAAGGCAAGAATTAAGCGTAGCGAAGAAGAGTTAAGCTATGCCGACAAATTTGATAAAGTTGTTGTGAACCACGATTTTGACACCGCTTACATGCGCGTAAAAAACAATATCACCAACTTTTTGAAACCGCAAACGCAGCACGTTCATTAGTTTTGATTTTCTGAACAGAGAAATTACTTTCATTTTCCAAATGGAAACACTCATCACATCAGGGGTAGAAGTTCAAGTGGAAACTATTTTCCAGCCGGAGCATTCAAATATTCTTAAGAGTGAGTTTTTCTTTGCTTATCACATTACTCTTTTTAACCACAACAATTTCACAGTACAACTATTGAGACGGAAATGGAAAATAAGCGATTCGAATTTTGATATTCGCTGGGTGGAAGGTGATGGAGTGGTTGGTCGCCAACCGGTATTGTACCCGGGCGATTCTTTTCAATATGTTTCGGGCTGTAATCTGCTTACAACAATAGGTAAAATGGAAGGCATCTACATTTTCGAAAATAAGCAGGAGCGGAAAGAATTTGAAGTAAAGATTCCCGCTTTTAAACTGATTGCTCCCGTGATTCTTAATTAATTTTTAATAGTTTCACTACTCAAACCATTAAATAAAACTATTATGAAAAAGACCATCGTCACCACAATTATGTTAGCTGGAGTTTTCTTTGCTTTTGCACAGCAAAACGTAAATACTAAAGTTGCTGCTTCAGCCTCCATAAAAACAGATAGAGCAAAAGAACAAACGGAGGTTTTAACGCAAACACTTTCACTAAGTGCAGAACAAAGAGATAAAGTAAATGCTGTTTGTCAGGAGTATTTTGCTGCCCGCGAACAATACTTGCCTTTAAAAGCAACCAATGAGAAAGAATTCTTAGCAAAAATGAAAGCGGTTCAGGAAACAGAAGATGCCAAGATGAATACTTTATTAAGCAAAGAGCAACTGAAGAAATACGGTGAATATAAAAAAGATGCTACTAAAAAGAATTAATGAATTTTCATTGATAATTAATAGAGCCGCGAGATGCGGCTCTATTAATTTAGTTCCGCAACGTCCTTCTCGTAAGGCATAAATACAAAGCTGGCGTTTTCGTCCTCTGCTACAAACACACACATAAACTCCGCTGGATTTTTATATGCTTTAATAAAGTCGTTTGCCTTTTCTCTCAACACAACTCCTTTACTTACAAATTCTTCGAGGTGCGATGCATTGAAATTCCAGCTAATATCAAAGTCAGTACGATTAACGATCGGCAAACCTAAGTCAACATCGTTCTCTCCGCGGATAGCAACAAAAATTGGATATTTGGTTACATCGCCCCTTACTATGCCAAGCGAAATCTGCCGAATGTAATCACGGCAAATTTCTAAATCATCATGCAGCGTCTTGTATATTTCTTCGTCAAGATTCATAAAAACATTTATTCAAATACAAGTTTAGAAGTAAAATAATAAATACAAAATTTGGGGCAACTTAACTCATCAACCGTAACTCCACAACATTCTCAATATGCGTGGTGTGAGGGAACATATCTACCGGTTGTACGCGAACCACTTCATATTTTTCTGAAAGCAATTGCAGGTCACGCGCCTGTGTAGCCGGATTGCAACTCACATAAACAATCTTCGGTGCCTCTAATTGCAACAACGTTTTCACTACATCTTCATGCATCCCCGCGCGAGGCGGGTCTGTAATAACTACATTGGGCTTGCCGTTGGCAATAATAAATTCGGACACTAAAACCATGCGCATATCGCCTGCATAGAACGTGCAGTTAGTAACCGAATTTAACAGGGCATTTTCTTTTGCATCGGAAATAGCAGCTTCTATCAGTTCAATACCTACTACACGTTTGCATGAATCGGAAACATACAGTGCAATGCTACCCACACCGGTATATAAGTCGTATACTATATCATCGCTTTTCAGCGCAGCAAATTCTTTGGTAATATCATAAAGCACTTTTGCCTGCACCGAATTAGTTTGAAAAAAACTTTTTGTTCCTATTTTGAACCGGTAGCTCCCCAGTTGCTCGATAATGTGGTCTCTGCCTTTGTAAACTTTAGGCTCAAGATCGTAGATGGTATCGTTGCGTTTGCTATTGATGATATATTGCAGCGAAGTTATTTGCGGAAACGTTTCGCTCACAAATTTCAGCAGCGTTTCAACTTTTTCCTCATCGTTTTCGTAAAACGCAATCAGCACCAATATTTCTCCTGTAGAGGTTGTGCGAATCATCAGATTTCGCAACAAACCGCTTTGGTCTTTCAGATTAAAAAAAGAGTAGCCATTCTTCAGTGCAAACTCCTTTACAGCAATTCTTATGTGGTTGGAAGGTTCGGCTTGAAGCCAACATTTTTCAATATCAATAACTCCTGAAAAGCTTCCTGGCACATGAAAGCCAAGAGCATTGCGATGCTCATAAGTTGCTCCGCTTTTAATTTCGGTTTCAGTTAACCAGCGCCTGTCGGTAAAAGCAAACTCCATTTTGTTGCGATAGAAGAAATTATTTTCACAACCCAATACATCGGGCATTTCAGGAAAATTAATTTTACCTATTCGTTCAAAAGCATCGGCTACTATTTTCTTTTTAAACTTAAGCTGCTCGGCATAACTAATGTGTTGCCATTTGCAGCCGCCACAAACGCCAAAGTGTTGACACACTGCTTTAATACGAAGCGGAGAAGCCGTTTTTAATGCGGTAATTACCCCTTCCGAAAAACTTTTCTTGCTTTTGCGCACTTCTACATCTATCACATCGCCCGGCACAGCCTTTTCGGCAAAAATTACTTTGCCTTCAATCCGCGCAATACCCATTCCTTCGCTGCTCATATCAGTGATTGCTACATCGAGCAAAATTTTCCTCGGCTTATTATTCATGCGCGTAAAAATAGTTTTTGAGCAAAGAACTCAACCATTAAATGAGTGTTCTACCCTCTGAACACCGCATTTAATGCGGCTTTGCCCGCTGTTAAAAAAAACTAACTTCGCCCCTCATTTAAAAAGGCATTTAATATTTGCCCTATTCAAAAAATCATACCCAACATGAAGAAGCACCTTGCTGTAGTTACTCTCTCACTGTTTTTACTTATTGCTTTCGCTCAAACCAATACCGATAACCGCACACTCTTTACAGCGGGTGACGATAAAGTTTCCGTGAGCGATTTTCAATATGTCTACAACAAAAATAACGTCAACAATCAGGCTGATTACAGTGAAAAGTCGCTGCGTGATTATCTGAATCTATATGAAAACTTCCGCCTGAAGGTAAAAGAAGCCGAAGCGCTGCATCTTGATACTATTAGCAGTCTGAAGACTGAATTAGAAGGATACAGAAAACAATTGGCTAAATCATATTTAACCGACCGCGAAATTTCAGACAAGTTGATTACGGAAGGTTACGAGCGTTCAAAAACAGAAATAAATGCAAGCCATATTCTTGTTCGTTGCGATGAAAATGCAAATCCGGCAGATACACTGGCAGCCTTCAAAAAAATCATGGCACTTAAAAAACGCTTAGATAAAGGTGAGGCATTTGAAAAAGTAGCGAAAGAAAGTTCAGAAGACCCCTCGGCAAAAACTAACGAAGGTAACATCGGCTGGTTCACTGTATTCGGAACCATTTATCCATTTGAAACTGCTGTATATAACTTAAAGCCTGGAGAAACGAGTGCCATGCCTGTTCGCACTGAATTCGGATATCACTTGTTAAAAGTTAACCAGACCAGATCGGCTCGGGGCCAAATTCATGTGGCGCATTTGCTGGTTCGTTTTCCCGAAAATGCAACACAAGCTCAGAAAGATTCTGTGAAGAAAAAAGTGGAAGATGCTTACGGGTTTATTTCTTCAGGCAAACTTCCATTCGAAGAGGCAGTGAAAAATTATTCAGATGATAAAGCAACGCGGGTTAAGGGCGGAGAACTGCAATGGTTCGGTTCAGGCACTTCTATTCGTATGGTTCCGGAGTTTGAAGATGCAGCATTCGGTTTGCAAAAAGACGGAGATATAACCAAGCCTGTTGCTACACAATTCGGGTGGCATATCATCAAGCGGTTAGAGAAACACGAAGTTCCTTCCTTCAGCGATGCAAAAGCCGATATCAAAAAGAAAGTAGAAAGAGATTCGCGTTCGCAGGTAGCCAAGTCAGTATTGGTTGAACGAATTAAAAAGGAAAATGGATTCAGTCAATTCCCAGAGGTAAAAACAAATTTTGCAGCCAGGTTAGACAGCACTATTTTTAAGGGTAATTGGAAAGCGGATAGCATTCTTCGCGCATCAACAAATGCAATATTTGTGCTTGCAGGAAAAAACTACACTACAAAAGATTTTGCTGAATACATCGAGAAGAATTCGAAAAAAAGAAACGATAAATCAAAAGATGCATTGTTGAATGAATATTACGATGGCTTTGTAAATGCAAAGTGTCTGGATTATGAAGAAAGTATGCTCGAAACAAAAAAACCTGATTTCAAAAATCTGATGAAAGAATACAAAGACGGAATTCTTTTGTTCGAACTGATGGACAGAATGGTTTGGACAAAAGCAGTGAAAGACACATCAGGGCTTGAGGCATTCAGGAAAAACAACGAACAAAAATACATGTGGGGCGACCGTGCTGAAGCAGCAATATTTAATTGCAACGACAAGAAAATTTGTGACGATGCTTATAAACTCGCTTCGAAAAAATCTGCCGCTGAAATAAAAGAAAAACTGAATAAGGATGGGGTTAAATCTCACGTTTCTATAATCGAAGGCAAGTATGAAAAAGGACAATATGATGTGGTTGATAAAACAAACTGGAAAACGGGATTAACTTCAATCAACAAAATTAACGACAGCAGCTATCAGTTTATTCTGGTAAAACAAATTGTAAAGCCAGAGCCTAAAACATTGAAAGAAGCAAAGGGTTATATCGTTTCCGACTATCAGGAATATTTGGAAAAAACCTGGCTGGCTGAATTGAGAAGCAAATACCCGATTACAATTGATGAGAATGTTTTTAAATCGCTCATCAAAAAATAAAAAATTGTCCCCCTCTAAATAAAGGGGGACAATTTTTTAAGTAAGTTCACAATCCAATTTTTTTGCTTGAAAAATATTTTCGTTTTTCTTCTGCTTGCTTCGCTTGTCTCTTGTTCATTTTTCAAAAAGAAAAAAAATTTAGATGCAGATGTAATTGCGCGCGTGAATCAGGAGTATCTTTACGCTTCAGACATTCAGTCACTAACTAAAGGATTGAAAGGAAAAGACAGTTTAGATGTGCTGAAAAATTATGCCGAGAGTTGGGCACGCAAGAAATTGTTATTGCAAAAAGCGATTGAAAATATCCCCGAAGACGACTTAGGAATAACTAAAAAAGTGGAAGACTATCGCCAAACACTTTTACTTTACGAATACGAAAAGGCGCTCATCAATCAAAAATTAGATACTACGATTAAACAACAGGAGTTAAATGATTGGTATGAAAAATTAAAGAACGATTTTCCGCTAGAACATGATATTTACTTGTTATTTTTTATCAAACTAAAGGCTGATGCGCCCAATATAGCTGATGCCCGAAAGTGGATTACAAAACCGAGAGACGAAGAAGACCTTCGTAAACTGGAAGGCTATTGTAAGGAATACGCCACAAGCTATGTAATGGATAATGGCATGTGGTACTCACAGGAAAATGTATTGAAAAATTTCCCGGTAGGTCAAGGTGATATTAATTCGCTCAGTAATTCGAAAATTTTTAAAGAATTTAAAACAGATGATGGGCCTTGGTTTATTAAAATTGCCGATGTAATTAAGAAAGATGAACCCGCCCCGCTTGAATTTATTCGCGAGCAAATTGTTAAAGCAATCATTGAAAAACGCAGGCTACAACTGGTAGAAAGAGTATACGAAAAAATTTATCAGGATGGCATTAAATCAAAGTCGTTTGAAATTTTAGTGAAGTAGAAATGAAAAAGTTATTCCTTATTTTTTTTGTTTTTATTTCTGCTAACTCTTTCGCACAAATTGAAAGGGGAAAATATTTAGTGGGTGGAAGTGCCGATATGAGTATGTCTTTTCAGGGGAAAAATAACAGTTTCAACATGTCGCTTTCTCCGCAATTCGGAGCTTTCATAATACGTGGCTTAGCCATTGGCGGCAGGTATTCGTTCGGCATCGGGCTTGTCCTGCACCCAGGAGGCCTCACGCTCGGCCACCGCAGCTTCAAGCGCGCCGTCGGCGCCCTTGGTCGCTGGAGTCGGACGGGCCCGCCCGACGGCCGCGTAGCCCTCGGCCGCGATGATCCAGTCTTCTCCGCTCGGGGAGATCAGGGCAC
>CAIYOV010000225.1 GCA_903927935.1 uncultured Bacteroidota bacterium
AAAATGTTTGCATTTGAACATTATGAAGTGGTGCCTGATATTTTGCTACTTGCCAAAGCGCTTGGCGGGGGAATGCCGCTTGGTGCTTTTATTTCTTCAAAAGAAAAAATGAATTCGCTTTCTGAAAACCCTGTACTCGGGCACATCACCACCTTTGGTGGGCACCCTGTTTGTTGTGCTGCAGGTTTGGCGACTTTTGATGTTTTGGTGAGGGAGAATCTTACCGCCCAAGTGGAAGCAAAAGGAAAACTGTTTAGCGAATTACTGGGTCATCCAAAAATAAGATCGAAAAACGGAATCGGTTTAATGATGGCACTTGAATTTGAAAACTTCGAGCAGAACAAAAAAATAATTGACCTATGCATTGATCATGGATTACTGACTGATTGGTTTTTGTTTGCACCTAATTGTATGCGCATAGCGCCACCATTGATTATATCAGAAACAGAAATTAAACTCGCCTGCAAAATAATTCTTGCATGTATTGATTAAAGCCCTGTACTGTTTATAACTGAAAGAGATCAAATTTTTTCCCCGAATAAATTTTATGCGCTGTTGAGGGAAGCCTATCTCCCCATTCACCAGATTTTGTGAGATAGAATTTTGTTTCACTGGCTTCATTGGGCATACAAATTTTTTTATCGTAGAAGCGATTTAAGTTGGCTCGCAATGCCCAATCGCTGTATAAACTCCAGTCGGCACGAATTATGTTTTCGCTTGTTACGAGTGCTTGAATCTTTTCAATATCGAAAAGTAATTCTTCATCGCGAGAATAGCTACCTATGTTTTTTATGCTCAAAAAAATGCAACCAACAATTACAATTACACAACCTGTTTTCACAAAAGTCAAAATTCTTTCAGTTTCGTGTTCGTTGAATTTTTTTTCCAACCATTTTACAAGAGGGAGAACTAAACAGGCGAAACCAACTACAAACACCGGAAGCGATGGAAGCAAATAGTGTTTGTTCTGTTTTGCACTAATCATAATAGGAACAGAAGCAGACAAGCCGATTGCAATAAATACAATGGCGGTCTTAAAAAAAGATTTGTATTTAAAAGCTATTCTCCTACTGAAGAAAAAAGAAACTACTGACAGTAAAAGCAATGGCGAAAGTGCCATCAGTAACTGCATAAGAATTGCAAATTGCGAAGCGTTCGTTTTAGTTTGGTTATTCAAAACAGGGAGCAGTTGAACTTCAAGATAGTGTTGAAGAAAATTTTTAGGTGTTTCCATTGAAAACACAAAAACAAAAATTCCTGCTCCCACTAAAAACTGTATCAGCATATATAGAAATGCTTTTGGGTAGTTAAAATTCCTTTCAATCCAGATAAAAAAGAATGGAACAACGAGTGGAAATAAAGCGACCGGACCTTTAGTGAGCAGGGCTAGAAGAATCAATGCCCCGCCAATCAGGGAATACAAAACAAGATTTTTTTCTGTCCGCAGAAAAAGCAAAAACACAATTATAGATGCACTTGTAAAAATGCTCATTGTGTTTTCCATCAGATTGTTGGAGTAACACCAACTTGTTAATGGAATCATGAGAAAGAACAAGCAAGGAAGCCATGCGTATTTTTTTTCTTCCTCTTCAATAAAATAAATTTTCCAAAGTGACGCGATTAAAACGAGTTGTGCAATTGCGCAGAAGAGAGAATAGAGTTTTTCTACCCAGTAGTAATCGCCAAAAAATTTATACCAAAGAGAAAGAAAATATGCACTGAGTTGAGGATTATCCCAATATGAAGGATGCATGTAATCTGCAGTTTGTGGAGTCCAAAACCCGCCAACGTTCTTTGCAAGATTGTGAGCGAACAACGCATTATAAACGCCATCCATAAACATGCCTTTTGTAAAAAGATTAGTCAGCCACAAAATTGCTGAGAACACAATAATTAGCAGGACAGGTGTTGTGATTTTTTTCAAGGCCGATTTTTTTTACGCCAGCAATTGTCCAGATGGTCGTCCACCATTCCTACCGCCTGCATAAAAGCATAACAAATAGTAGAGCCGCGAAATTTAAAACCTCGCTTACCCATATCAACGCTCATAGCATCACTGATTTTTGATTTAGGTTGAATATTTTTTAATGATTTCAGTTTGTTGTGATGTGGCATGCCGCCTACAAAACTCCAAACATATTTATCGAATGAGCCAAACTCTTTTTGAATTTCGATAAAGCATTTGGCGTTATTAATGGCTGCCCGAATTTTTAATTGGTTGCGGATGATTCCAGCATCCTGCATCAAAGTTTCGTATTTCTGCTCATTATACTTCGCCACTTTATTTGCATCAAAATTCGAAAATGCCTTGCGAAAGTTTTCGCGCTTCTTCAAAATAGTGAGCCAGCTTAAACCCGCCTGAAAACTTTCGAGCACCAAAAATTCAAACAATAATTTGTCATCATGCACAGGTATTCCCCATTCTTCATCGTGATACTTTACATAGATAGGGTCGCTTAAACACCAACCGCAACGCACTTTGTCATCGTTAGGTCCTGCGTATTTGATTGAAGATTTTTTCACTGCCATTCTTTTTGAGTTTATCTCATCATATCATACCGCTGGGTATCGAGCCGAATGAAAATAAAAAGAAGTACAGTGAACGAAAGTAATGCGGAACCGCCATAACTGATAAACGGAAGCGGAATTCCGATAACCGGAGCTACACCAATCACCATTCCCACATTAACGAGAAAGTGAAAGAAAAGAATACATGCCACGCAATAACCATACACACGGCTGAATTTTGAACGTTGTCGTTCAGCAAGATAAAGTAAGCGGAAAAACAATGCAACAAAAAGTAAAATAATAAAAGCACTTCCGAGAAATCCGAATTCTTCGCCCAAAGAACTGAAAATAAAATCGGTGCTTTGTTCAGGAACGAATTTCAGTTTTGTTTGCGTACCTTGTAAATACCCTTTGCCAATAAAACCTCCTGAGCCAATGGCTATGATAGATTGCTTAATGTTCCAGTCTTTTCCTTCCTGCACTTGTTTGCCTAGTAAAACATTAATCCTATCCTGCTGATGCGGTTTCATTTTCTTAAAGGCATAATCAACAGAAAAAATATAGCCGGAAGCCAATATCCAGATACCGAGCAAATACCAAATCAGTTTTTTGTTTCTACGTGAAAAATATATGATGATAATTGCTAAGGCGAGCAAGACGCCTGCCAAAATGTATTTTGAAATAATAAGCGCAAAAATTCCTAACACAACGACCGAGGCTCCGATGATTAGAAAATAACTTTCTAACCCTTCGCGAAATAAAACAAGTGAAAGTGCTAAGAACACAATGGCAGAACCTGCATCGCCTTGTATGAGTACAATCCCCATCGGGATAGCAATTACAGAAAACGCTTTCCATTTGTCTTTCCATTTGCGAATGTCAACATTCAACCCACTCATGAATTTGGCAAGCGCTAAACTCACCCCAAATTTCGCAAACTCAGAAGGCTGCATGGTGAACGAACCTAACCGAATCCAGTTTTTTTGATGGTTGATTGAAACACCAATGAACATAACGGAAATAACAAGCAGAAGAACGAAAATGAAAATTGGATATGAAAGAGTTACATAGAGTCGCGAACTAAGAAGCAGAATGATGAAAGCAACCACGACACACGCAATCATCCACTGAAATTGCTTTCCGCTTGGGATAGTTGAATCAAAAATACTTTTCTCCGTTCCTCCTGCTGATGCTGAATAAATAATGAACCAGCCAAAAACAGCCAGCATTGCATACAGAATTACTGTAAGCCAATCAATTTTACCGGTAAGAGACTCTTGTTTTCTCGCCATTAATAAATATTGTTTCTATTCTTCGCCTTCAGCATTCATACCTGCCGACTTATTTGTTTTCACTCCATATTTGTGAAGCAGGTTTGTCTCCACCATTCTTTTTTCCAAATCCAATCGTTTTGTAGCAATGGTATCGTTTAAATATTTTTCAACAATTAAACTCGCAATGGGTGCTGCATAAGTAGCTCCGTAGCCACCATTTTCAACCACTACAGAAATGGCAATTTTAGCATCATCTTTCGGAGCAAAGCCGGCAAACATGGAGTGATTATCGCCATGCGGATTTTGTGCAGTCCCTGTTTTGCCGCACAAAGTAATTCCTTCTACACGAGCCGCTCTTGCTGTTCCCATTTCTACGACCTGAAAAAGCCCCTCAATTACAGGGTCAAAATGTTGTTTATCAATTAAAGCAATGTGTTTTTCATATTGATGTGTAACATCTTTGTTGGTAACCGGATCAGTTATCTTTTTCACAATATGCGGGGTATGCCAATATCCTTTATTTGAAATGCAGGCAAAAATATTTGCCATCTGTAACGGTGTGGTCAACACTTCTCCCTGTCCAATTCCTAAAGAAATAATCGTTGCAAATTTCCATCTTCCTTCTCCATAAATTTTATTGAAATAATTAACAGTTGGAATATTCCCCCGCACTTCGCTCGGTAAATCAATTCCGGTTTTCACACCAAGCCCAAAACTATTGCAAATTTTTACCCACTTATCGTACGATTGGGTGGTGCTCATACCGGGATTTTTCTCCAATGAATTTCTAAATGTTTGACAGAAATACGGATTGCATGACTGCGCCAAGGCGTACTGAATGTTGGTTGGTGAAGGATGCGCATGCGAACAATGAACGATTACTCCGCCAGCATTATACGCCTGATTACACGGGTATCCATAATTAACTCCCTGCACGCCCTCATGCAGTGCAATTAATGCAACTATGGGTTTAAATGAGGAGCCGGGTGGATAGGTAGCAAGTGTCGGCCGCGAATAAAGAGGAAGCAATGAATCGGTAAGCAGTGCATTGAAATTTTTTCCCCGCACTGAACCGCACAATAAATTTGGATCATAGCCGGGGCTGCTTACCAGTGCAAGAATTTCACCGGTCTCAGGTTCAATGGCAACGAGGCTTCCTTTTTTATTTTGCATCAATTTTTCGGCATACTCCTGTAACTTTATATCGAGTGTGGCTATCACGTTATCTCCCGAAATTGCCAACGTATCAAATTCCCCGCTACCAAAACTTCCCACATCGCGACCGTTTACATCGAAGAATGAAAATTTCTTCCCACGCTTACCTCCCAATTCTTTTTCATAAACTTTTTCAATTCCGCTCTTGCCCACGTAATCACCAGGCTTGTAATATCCTTTCGATGTTTCAATTTGCTTATCATCTACTTCACCAATATCACCAAGAATAGTTGCAGCAACACGATGCGGATATTTGCGGATGGTTCGCACCTGTCCGTAAAACCCTGGGAAGAGATACATGTATTCCTGCAAACGCGAATAATCTTTCAGCGATAACTGCTTGGCAAAAACATTCGGAATACGGATGTATCCCTTTTGCTTTTTCATTTTCTCGAACCGGTCAAGCACTTCTTCTTTTGAAATGCTGAGCAGTTCGCACATCTTCAGCGTATCGAAACCTTTTGCCTTTTTAGTTTCAAATGGAGTTACCATTAAATCGTAAATCGCTTCATTAAATACTATCAACTCGCCTTTACGGTCGTAAATCATTCCGCGTGTAGGGTATACATCAAGTTCTTTGATAGCATTGTTATTGGCAAGTGCGACATATTTTGTGCTTATCACCTGCAGGTAAAACAAACGCAGAATAAAAATCAATGCAAAACTTGCAATGATGATGCGGATAACCTGGTAGCGGTTTTTAAAAAGGTCTTTACTCACGGAACAATTGAGAGGTTATGCAAATCTCCTTTTCTTCTTGGCTGAAAACAAGAAAAGAAAAATAAGCATGAAGGTAAGGGAAACTAAAACGCTGAGAAATATTTTGACTAGCAATAAAAATAAATTCAGAAAAGTAGCGGCTTCTACCAAAAAATAAAATGTGAGATAGATAAACATGGCTACACTTAGATAAACCACAAACCACGTGATACCCTGAGCGTACACATTCGGGCTGATTTCAAATTCAGTTCCTTTTGGTGTAATAACATTTATGAGAAACGGGCGTAAATACGCAACGAGCAAACATGCAGCAGCGTGCATTCCAGTTGAACCGAGGAAGAAATCGAGTGCAAGACCTGATGTAAAACCAATGAGCAACAACAGCCATCTTGGAATTTCGAAAGGCAATAACAAAATGAAAAGCGGAAAAATGTATGGATTGATAAACGAACTAAAATTGATGTGGCTGAAAATGAGAATCTGCGCAAGCAACAATAAGAGAAGACGAAAAAGGTTGAGAGGAATCTGGTTGATCATAAATTAATAAGAGCGAAAGTAAAAGAATTTAGAGGTATTGAAATTGTTACAAATTGCTTTGTTACTTCACCCCTATCCGTGCAATAGAATCGTTTTTGCCCACGCTTTCTGCGAAGGAATTAGATACTGAATCCCGAATAAATTTTATACGTGCGCAAACAATTGCCCTTATTGTAGAGTCCTCGACAAATTTTACGTGTGCTATTGCTGCTGCTTTATTTACAGAATCCCGAAATACATTCTTCAGAGCAAGCTCTTTGACAATTCTCTGTTGTTCAAACTTGGCTCTTGTGATAGAATCCAACTTAGCTTTTGCTCTTGCTGCAATTTCTGCTTTATCATTACTTACAGAGTCCTGAATAAATTTTACATGAGCCGCAACAATTGCCTTATTTAGAGAATCTTGTTGGGCTTTCTTAAAGGCTAGTTCTTTTGCGATTTTTTCTTTTTCGACCGCTGCTATCATCAAGGAATCTTGTTTCACTTTTGCCTGTGTTAATAAATCGTCTTTTAGTTTTTGCATCTCATTATTCAAATTGGCCAATGCAATAGAATCTTCATCACTTTTCTCCTTCATCACTAAATCTATGGCATTATCTGTAGCAGCACTTACTATCGTTGAATCATCAGGAACTTTCTTTATAGCCGTTATCTCAATAATCGGCTTTACCTTATTGGTCGCCTGCCTCGAAAAATTATATCCTACACGCGCGGCAATAGCAGGATACAAAAGTTCATCAAGGACAATATCCAGTTTATAATCGAGGGGTTGATTAAAGCCAATTGTAGAAATATAAAAAGCAGTGTCTTTATATTTATTAAAAATGCCTGGTGAAAATTTGTCGATCGAAATTCGATAATTTGTTTCGTACTCCAATTTGAAATTAAACCGACCATCAATGCTGGTGGTTTGTCGATCTTCTTTACGAGTCATCACATTTTTCAAAACGATGGTCGCATCTTTTATAGGAAATTTTTCGTCCTGATTTTTTATTGCTCCCATCAAACGCATACCGTCTTTTGACAACCTTATCGTTACGTTTTGTGCTGAGGTCGTTCCCTTTTTATTGGTAGTAATAGTGTAGGTTGTATCTTTGTATCCGTTGTATGAAATTTTGATCAAGTAGCTCTTTCCTTTGTTCATAGAGAACTTAAAAGCACCGTCAAAATATGTCTTAAGCGTTTTAAATGGAATGCCTTCTTCGGTTATTACAACATCTGCCTGATAAATGGATGTAGATGTGCTATCTGCTCTTTTTACAAAGCCATAAAAATTCTGCGCGAAAATTTTCGTGCAGATGAAAAGAATAAATAACAGAGCAAGGATTTTCTGTATCACAACTGGCATGAAATTACATGATTCAATATAAATCAAAAATGATTTTGTCTTGGCAATCAATTGGATTTATAACCGATTTTCTAATTCAGATGCAATTTTTGTTGCAAATACGCTGCCGTGTAAGAATTTTTTACACCAATAATTCCTTCCGGTACGCCCTGATAAACAAGTTGCCCACCTTCATCTCCTCCCTCAGGACCTAAATCAAT